>CALYRP010000041.1 GCA_945483255.1 uncultured Pseudomonadota bacterium | reverse complement strand
TAATAAATAATAAAAAGTCGTAGAAATACGACTTTTTTAATACAAATTTCGGCTTTATTTTTTTTATCTGTTTGTGTTATAATAAACCCAAAGAGAGAGAATTGATTAAGCAATTTATAACTGTTCATCGTAAAAAGTTTGCAACAGGGTTGTTTTGGCAACCCATGGGTGTTGGTAATACACCACGTAATTACGCGCATCAATTGGCAAAAAAAGCAGGTAAAAAATATAATCTTTTTACAGAATACAAATCAATGGTTGGTTTGGGTATTTCCAGCGAAGGTGCACGTGTCGGTATGAACAGTGCAGCGGCGCATATTGTTGATTCTTTGTCTGAATTTGTTTCGTTCCTGGCGGCCTTTAATGTGGGACAATATTTTTATTTAATTGCAGTTAGAAACGGTATAATTATTCGCGATATCTTAATCGAAGACGAAGTAAAATCGCGCAAATTATATACCGAATTGTTATCAATGCCAGATTGGGGAATTTTGATTGCGCCGACTTCGTGGGGAATACCTAAATCCCAAGAAAAAAACATATATGATTTGATAAAAAAGGATAATGTTGCGCCTTTGCGTCCAATCGGTTTTGTTAAAACAGTTTTACCGTCTGTGATTTTTACATTTTTGTTTATATTATTTTGTTTTTATGTTCTGAATAATCCAATACAAACACCTTCGGATACAGGGGCTAATTTAAATACGGAATTGGCAAATGAATACAGACGACAAATTGAATTAAAAAAACAAGAAATATTGGATAAAAAAATTGCCCAAGAAATTGCACAACAATCTTTTGAATATCCGTATGATAAATTGCCTGATATGAACAAAAGGGCAGATTTGTGTTATCAGGCGATAGCGTTTGTTATGCAACCTATTACCGGATGGAATCAAACATTGGCACGGTGCGATGGTGAATATGTGTCTGCGACATTTTCGCGTGATTTTGGAACACTAAATGATTTTTATGAAATAGGTGGCGAATTAATGCCAGGTGCAATTGTGCAACAGGTTTCCGAAGATGAAATTATCGTTCGTGTAAAATTGCCAGAATTAAAAACCTTTTCTTCAATGGATGAACGCGATTCTTTGACTGTGGCGCGTGATATTGCAACGGTATTTCAACAGATAAACATACGCGCAGATATCAACGCAGTAACAGATACTGTTTTAAATAATGAAAAAACAGAAAATATAAATGTTGTTGAAATTGCGTTTTCTTCAAAATTAATTCCAAGTGAAATCATGTATGCCTTTAAAGATTTCCAAGGTGTTTATATGACATCTGTATCTTGGCATGCAAATACAAGAAATTGGAATTATGAATTTATTATATATACAAAATAAAGGGTAAAACATGTTTAAGAAATTGTTTTTGGTTTTATTTGTCGGAATGTTTAGCATCGGTATAAATTTACCATCTTTTGCCGAAGAAAATTTTGTCGATGAAGAAATCGTCGAAGAAGTTGTTGATGAAAACGATGTTGAATTGGCAGATGCGGTATCAAGTGATGCGCTGATGAATTATGATGTTTCTGGATCGTTATTTGAAAAAATCACAAATCTGGAACAAGAAAAGATTGTTGCGCAACTTGAAAAAGAACGCGCACAATTGGATTTAGATTTAGAAAGATTAAATGCAGAAAGAATCAAATTGCAGATGGAACTTGATACACTTTCTGGACGTGCCGAACAACAACAACAAGAATTAGAAGCAACAAAGGCACAACTTGAAATTCAAACAGAAAAGTTAAAACGACAAATGGAAAATCTTGATAACGAAGAAGTTGTCCAGGTTGCGCGTGCGCCAGAAAAAACAGAAGAAACAAATATATCAAAGAAATATAAATTAATAAATGTTGTTGGTGTTGACAATCAATTACAGGCAACAATTGAAGAAATTTCAACCGGTCAAAACAAACGAATTTCCGTTGGCAAAGAATTAGATGGTTATGTTGTTAAGTCTATTTCTTTGAACGAAGGAATTTTGTTTGAAAAAGACGGTGAAACAGAAAGCTTAAATATCGGAAAATAAACAATGCCAAACAATGAAGATAATTTTGTAACGGTTAACCAACAATCTGTCCCAAGCGGTTTGGAAAATGCAAACGCCAAAGATATTTTAGATTATTTGTTTGCAAATAATAACCGTTTGTTAACTGGTTATACTGGCGAATTGGCTTTGCCAAAAGATACGCAAAATTTGATTGCTTATTTTTCTGGTGGTGAAATTATTATATCGCGCACACATCGTTATGATGGTCGTGTATTATCTTTTATCGATTTGTTGCATCACAATAAACGCAACATAAAAGAACCATTCTATTCTGATCTTGGGTTGATATCAAATATCTATAAAACCAATGATGAAAGATTGGGCGGTAATAATTCGCGCATAGATTATGATAATCAGATGCAAAAAGATTTTGTTGATATAATTGCACGTGCAGCAGCGCAAAAGGTTTCTGATATTCATATTGAAGTTGCCGATCAAACAACAATTTACTTTCGTATCGATGGCAGTATGCAACCGGTTTTGGAATATAATTCATCTTGGGGTGAATCTTTTGTAAGGGCTGCGTTTGCATCGGCTGATATCTCAAATTCAAGTTATGCACAAAATGAATATCAAACCGCACAAAAAGATGGGCGCACCCCATTGCGCGGAACAAAAGATTTGTATTTACCAAATGGGCTATTGGGTATCAGAATGCAATTTAATCCGATTGCTTTTGGTTCGCAATATGTTGTTATGCGTTTGCTTTATGATAACCCAAGCGAAGGCATAAAAACAGAACAAGAATTTAATGAATACGAACAAAAATTGTTATTGCGTTTGCGTTCTGCGCCAACGGGATTAGTTATTGTTGCGGGGCCTACTTCATCAGGTAAATCTACAACATTGGTGCGCAATATGGCATTAATGTTAAAAGAAAGAAGATATGAAATAAATCTTATTACTGTTGAAGATCCGGCGGAACAAAAAATATTTGGTGCGCATCAAATGCCTGTTGTTAATGCGATTAATGAAGAACAAAGGGAAGAAAAGTTCACAGAAGCCCTGGCGGCAGCATTACGAAGCGATCCTGATACATTAATGGTTGGGGAAATAAGAACGCTTTCTGCGGCACAATTAACCGTCAAGGGCGCGTTGTCTGGTCATAATGTTTGGACGACATTACATGCGAATTCTGCGATGGGTGCATTAACGCGTTTGTTGGATATGGGGGTAGAAGCGTTTAAATTGAAAGACGAAACAATGATGCGCGGCCTTGTATCAATGCGTTTGTTCAAAAAACTTTGCCCGTATTGTCGCGAAAGATTAAGCGAACACCATGATCACAGTGCATATAATCGTGTTAAAGATGCGTTTGGTGATTTGGGATTGAACCAGACATATATTCGTGGTTTGGGGTGTGAACATTGTAATGGGTCTGGGACAATCGGTCGTATCAAGGCCGGCGAAATTATAATGACAAACAGTGAATTCTTGTCATTGGCATTATCTGGCGATACCGAAGGCGCAATGAAATATTGGTTGGAAAAAATGAATGGTCGAACATTAAAAGAAGCAGCCACAGAATTGATGCTACGCGGAATTATCGGTGTTGATGAATTGGAACGTTGGGTTGGGTTATTAGACAGACCTTGGGTGTATTAAAATCATGAATAAACTGGAATTGCTTTATGCAAAATTAGTTTTTAAAACAGATACAGAAAAACGCATGGCGATAACTCGTAAAATCGCATCGCTTTTGCGGAATAATTTCACATTGATGGATGCGTTGCACCGTATCGAAATGATTGAATCGCACAATGGTCGAAAACCAAATGAACCGTTTGCAATCGCGATGCGCGAAATTCAACAAAACCTGGAACAAGGTATGACTTTTGCCCAGGCAACACGCGGATGGGTTCCAAACGAAGAAACACTTTTGTTAACATCTGGTAATGTCAGCAGTTTATTAATATCATTGGAAAATATTGGGTGGGTTGTTGATGGAATAAATCGTATTAAACGCGCAATGTGGTCTGCGGTTGCGTATCCTTTGTTCCTTTTTGTTTTGATATTGGCGATAATCGTTATGGTTGGTTTATATCTTGTTCCGCCATTGGCAGATGCTGCAGGCAGTGATGTTGTTTGGCGTGGAACCGCGGCATCGTTGGTTTGGATATCTGAATTTGCCCATAAATATTGGTATGGTTTTGCCGGTGTGTTTTTGGTGTTGTTTGGCTTAATTTGGCTTTCTATGCCTGTTTGGACGGGAAAAATACGTACATTTTTTGATAAATTGCCACCATATAGTACTTATAAATTGCAGGTTTCGGTCAGTTGGTTAATGTCATTGGCGGCAATGGTTTCTGCGGGGGTATCTGTGCCAGATGCAATGCGTTTATTGGCAGATTCGTCCAGTAAATATTTGTCTGATATTCTGGAAGATGCACTTCATCATATTGCAAACGGTGAAAATCTAGGAAATGCACTGGCGTTAACAGGCAAAGATTTTCCAAACGAAGAAATTATTGGCGATTTAATGATATACAGCGATATGAATGATTTTGATAAAAACTTGGATAAAATCGCACGTGATTATATGGAAGAATCTGTTCGTAAAATGGAAAGCATATCAAATGTTTTAAACAGCATTGGTATTATATTGGTGTCAATAATAATTGGATGGGTCGTATTGGGTACATTCCAGATGCAGGAACAGATAACTTCGGTATTTATGTAAAAAACCGGCATTTGCCGGTTTTTTTTATGCCATAAACGGCAGGTTTTCTATTGTACCTTCGGTAACCCTGACATTAACATCAATTAACATAAATACAGAATCAGGCCTTCTTTCAATGTTGCATGGAAACACATCAGGCGACAAAAGGTGGCTGGTGTTAACATTCAATCTGGTGACTAAATGGTCGTCATCCAAAAGAGTATAAATTGGACCAATGTCGCGTGGTGTATTTTGTCCGATTTCGTGTTCGTTTTGTGGACAACGAAGCCCGTCCAGAATAGTTTTAACACGATTATCAATATCAGAATGCGGAACCCCGACAATTTCAGGGTGCATTAACAAAATATCTAATTCTGCAATCATTTTAAGATTAGGCGAAATAATTGGATTCCAATCTATGCCGCCAATATGACGTGTGATAATAGGGCTTTTTGTGGCATCTGGCATCATAAATTTTGTCAGATTATTCCATGGTTGAAAAGTTACCAGTTTTTTTAATTGTGGATGAAATTGCATGCGAATATCGGCAATATGTTGCGCCCGTTTTTTAGGATTTATTAATATATCACCATAATACAATAATTTAAATTTCATGCTTTTGCCTTTTGTTTTTCAAGATATTCTTTTAATATATCAAGTGCCATTGGGTGTAAATATATTCCGTGATTAGACCCCAGTGTAACAACAACATTAGCTTTTCGGCCATTTAAACCAAATATAGCGCGATTGAATTGCAATTTTTTCATTGCAGCCTTTACATTTTCTATTGGTTCTTTTAATTTTGCAGCAACGGATCTCGGGGTCAAGAAATCATCTTTACTGTATGTTATTGGCGAACCGTGTCTTGTCCCTATGGTTGGTACTTTTTCTTCTTTTGTTTTTGACAAAAATGCATCATAAACGGCTTTCATTTTTTTATCCTTTTTTATCCTTTTTCCTTGATAATTATATCATAAATTGCTATGTTTTACCTAGCAAAAAGAAAGGATTTTTAAATGGCTGTGAATAATGAATATACAGGTGATTCTATTAAAGTTTTAAAGGGTCTGGAAGCGGTTAAGAAAAGACCTGGTATGTATATCGGCGACGTTGGTGAAGGTGGCGACGGTTTGCACCACATGATTTACGAAGTTGTTAATAATTCTATTGACGAAGCAATGGCTGGTTATGCTGATACTGTGTTTGTATCTTTGAATGCTGATGGTTCGGCAACAATTCGTGATAATGGTCGTGGTATGCCATTTGATATAAATCATGAAACGGGTCGGTCTGCGCTGGAATTGATTATGTGCGAATTGCATGCCGGGGGCAAGTTTGATAACGAAGGAAACGGTGCATATAAAGTATCTGGCGGTTTGCATGGTGTTGGTGTATCGGTTGTTAATGCGTTGTCAACATGGTTAGAAGTTCGTGTTTGGCGTGGTGAAAACGAAGCCCGTATGACTTTCGCGGATGGTGTTCCAACAACGGATTTAACAATTGTTAAAAATGAATCTGGGCACGAACATGGAACAGAAGTTACATTCTTGCCATCACCAGATACCTTTACGGGCACAAAATTCGATTTTGATACATTGGAAGTTTGGTTGCGCGAACAATCGTATTTGAATGCAAATGTTCGCATTATTTTGGAAGATTTGCGTGGACCGGAAAAGGTTGTTCGTGAATTTCATTCTGCTGATGGGTTAAAAGGATTTGCAACATATCTTGATAAATCCAAAGAATTGTTAAACAGCGAACCAATTCAAATGATTAAAACAATTGATGATTCATATATTGAAATTGTTTTGCAATGGACAACTGCTTATACTGAAACATCATTATGCTTTACAAATAATATTCCAAACCGTGACGGTGGAACGCATTTGGCTGGTTTTCGTGCTGGTTTAACACGTGCATTAAATAAATATATTTCTGAACAAAATCTGAAAAAAGATGTCAATTTATCTGGTGAAGATTTCCGCGAAGGTTTAACCAGTATCATCAGTGTTAAAATCCCTGATCCAAAATTTGGTTCGCAGACCAAAGATAAATTGGTATCCAGTGAAGTAAGACCTTTGGTTGAAAACACAGTTAATGATTTACTGTATGAATATTTGGAAGAAAATCCAAATATTGCAAAGATGATTATTGATAAAATCGTAGAAGCGGCAACCGCACGTGAAGCGGCACGAAAGGCGCGCGAATTATCACGTAAAAAGACCGGACCAGAATTGGGAAGTTTGCCTGGTAAATTGGCAAATTGTTCTGAAAAAGATCCTGCTAAGTGTGAATTGTTTATCGTGGAAGGGGATTCTGCTGGTGGTACTGCAAAACAAGGACGTGATCGTAAAACCCAGGCTATTTTACCGTTGCGTGGAAAAATTTTAAATGTTGAACGTGTGCGTTTTGATAAAATGTTGGGATCTGATACAATTGGTGCTTTGATTACAACATTGGGGGCAGGTATCGGCAAAGATGATTTCGATATTGAAAAATTCCGTTATCACAAAGTTATTATCATGACCGATGCGGACGTTGACGGTCAACATATTCAAACATTGTTGATGACATTTTTCTATCGTCATATGCCAGAAGCCATTGAACGTGGATACATCTATGTTGCAAAACCACCTCTTTATGGTGTAACGCGTGGTAAACAACAAATCTATATCCAAAATGAACGCGAAATGGACGATTATTTATTAGACCAATTAGCAACAGACGGTATGATTGAAACATCGGATGGTCAACAATTGGCCGGGGCTGATTTCAAACGCTTGTTGGAATTGGTTGATGATATGAAAAACAATCTGCAAGCATTAAATCATATTGTCCCATTAAGATTTATCGAAGCGTTGGCATTGAACAAAGTCTTTGATAACGAAAGCGCGGAAAATTTCAAA
>CALYRP010000040.1 GCA_945483255.1 uncultured Pseudomonadota bacterium | reverse complement strand
AAACTTGTGTATCAATATACTGCGTCCCAGTAGATTCAATATATTTTAAAATTTCATATTCTGCGGGTTGATATCCAGCAGGACAAACATCAGCACGGCAAACTGTCGCCGTGTATAAAAACAAAGTAAATATAAAAAATATGCGTTTCAGCGCTCTCTCCATTTTTTTGTTTTTACAAACAAAAAGACCGTCCAAAGGGCGGTCGGGGGTTAGAACAGCATGTTTAGAAATGCCCCACAAATGTGGCACCCCGACCAATGTGTCAGGGTGTGATGCAAAATGCATCACGGCGGATTACGACACGACATGTACCGTCTAAACAAGGGATGTTCTAAGTCCCAGAAACCAATTCCCATTGGATTCAGTTAGGATTTTATCAAAAAGACTGTTATTTGTAAAATAAAAAATCGGCACGTTTCAGTGCCGTTTTATCTATATATTCTTTGCCAGTGCAGTATATATCGTTCCTAAATCTGTTTTAAGCAGGGCGGCTTTTACTTTTTCTGCGTCATTCGTTTGTTCCGCACCATTTAATATCTTTTCAAAATTGCGAACAAATTGTGTTGCCTGGGAATTAAATATTTTATCAGATTTTATCAGTTCGCGTATTTGCTTTTTGTCTGTGGCACCAAACATTTTTACCAACCATTTTGCAAATATTTTTGTGTCACCATTGTTATATTTATTCCAAACAATTTCTGGAATTTCAGCATTCGAAGCGCGCGTTAAATCAACGGCTTGTTCATAAAGTTTTTCAAATAATTTATCTGTTTGTGCCAAGAAATCTTTGGTGCTGATCGGTTTGAAAGATACACTTGGTGCAACTTTTATTGCATCCATCGGTGCAGATGCGCGCGCAACCATCATTTGATTGTTAAGACTTTGCATCGCATCAACAGCCTTAGCATAATCAGACATTAAATCAATCATTTGTTGACGTGATTCCCCAGCCAGATTGCCTAATTGTGTCGATGAAGAATTTATTTTTTCCAGTGATTCTGAAATAGATGTTTTCATCAATTCTATCTTTTCAACCAATGTGTTAACGATTGTATTTAAATTTTCACTCATATCACGCGAACCTGCGGCTAAATCAGGCAAGGCAGCATAATATTTTTCGATTAATTCCGACAAAGGTTTTAATTGTTCTGTTGTCTCCACAGACATCTTTATCAAATTTTCAGATTGACCGGATAATTGTGTGTGGGCTTTGTTCATTTCTATTAATGTTTCACGAACACCAACCCCCATGCTTTGTACAGAATCAGCAAACGCATTTGCCGCAGATTTGGTGCTTTCCAATGTTTTATTTGCAATGCCAGAAACATCGCCGATTTCTTTAACTACATTTGTTGAAAATTCGTGTATTTCAGAATCAAATCGATTGGTCAAACCAGACAATTCATTTGTTATACCGCGCACAGATTCAGTTGTGTTGGTGGTTGAATTGCCCAGTGCTTCAATGGCGGTTTCCAGTTTGCGCAATTGTTTATCTATTGATGTTTCTGCCAATCTAACATTTGCACTAACCACATTGGCGGTATTTGTCATGGTGTTGACTTGTTTTGATAATTCTTTGCCGGCATTTTTTGTAAATTCAGAAAGCTTAGTCAAATAATCACTTAACAATTTGTCGTTTTGGCGCATCGTTTCGTTATAATCTGCCGAGGCGTTTTTCACGTTTTCAAATCCAGATGTAACGCTGGTGCTTAAATCTGTTAATTGTTGTTGTAATGCATTACCAGATTCTGTCAGTTTATCCATATCTTCGGTATTTGAAGAAAAATGATTATGTAATTGTTCGCTGATTTGTTGTTCGCTTTCAATGCATTGTTGTATTTGTTCTTGAATACGCGTTGCATTTTCTGTCGCATAATTTGATGTATCGTTTATTTTATTTAGTAATGTTTCAATTGTTGCAGAAAAATTATCAGTTGAATGTTGAACGTCATTCCACCCGTTGGATGAAACAATATTGTTTAATCCTTCGACAGTATTGTCCAGTCTTTGCGACATTTGGGCGATTTTTTGCACCGCATCATTCGCAGTTGCGACTAATTTGTCGTTTTGTTCGCCCAAAACATCTTTTATTTCGTTTGTTTGGTTTATCTGATTTTGTAATGTTTCAGACATTGATTTAAAATTATCATCAATTTTTATGATTTCGTCTTTTAATATCGTCGACAATACACGCGTTGCATCTTTGACTTTTGCTTGTTCTGGGTGTGTCATAATTTCTAACAAAGATCGCATAACTTGTTGAGATTTGCGTGAAATAAAAAACAGCACAATCAAACTTGCAAACAATAAACAACCTAATACAAGTGATAAAATAACCAATGTTTGATTCATAACTCTTTCTCCTGAAATAACATCCTTGAACTCTAAGGAAATTTATACTAAAATCTTTTTAATAAAGCAAGAGTATAAATGTCACAAAATGAAGTTTTTTCATTGAATCAAAATATTGCATCAAACCCATCTGAAAATATTTGGGTTCAGGCAAATGCTGGTACCGGAAAAACAACTGTTCTGGTGCGCCGTTTGTTGCGTATTTTGTTTCGTGGTGGCAAATACAGCGATGGAATTGTTCTTGGAATACTCTGTTTAACCTATACAAATGCGGCGGCAGGTGAAATGCGCAATCGTATTTTGTTCGCGCTTCGTCAATGGGCAATGGAAAGTGATGATAATTTACGTGAATTATTAGATGGAATATCTGAAAATAATCCTGCCACAGATAACGATTTGGCATATGCGCGTCGCGTTTTTTATATGTATATTGATAATCCAGATGTATTAAAAATAAAAACTATACACAGTTTTTGCGAAGAAATCTTGCATCGTTTCCCATTGGAAGCCGATATATCGCCATCTTGGTCGTTGGTGTCTGGGGCGGCACAGTCTGTATTGTTGCAAGACGCTTTTGACAGGATGATTAAAAATTCGTTTAATAATATATCGAATGTACAAAATACGATTAATGCATTTTACAGAATCATAGATATTAAATCGGAATACTTTCTTGGTGAATTACATGAATTGTTATTATCGCGTTATCGTTCGTTCTTTCAAGTGGAAGATATTTATAAATATCGTGAATACTTCATTGAAACAACGCGAAAAATATTAAATCTTGATATCGATGTAGATGTTAATCCAGATGTGGAAAAACTGAAAAAAATATTGGAAACGGCGCGCGATATTGAAAAATCATCAAAAAAACCGGCACAATATATTCAAAAAATCATAAGTTTAACCGAACAATATATTGAAAATACTATAGATTTCCAAGAATATAAATCTGCATATTTAACAAATGAAAACGCTATAATTAAAAATGTATTGAAAACAGAGGCTTTTATTGATGAAGCAACGCGTGTTTATAATGTTCAACAATATATGTTAAACATGTCTGTATTCCAGGATACAATGGCATTGTTTGATTTGTCGCTGGATTTTGCAAACACATATCGTGCAATAAAACAAGAACACAATTTGCTGGATTTTGAAGATTTGATTTTATACACACAAAAACTTTTTTCTAAACCAGATGTAATGGGGTGGGTTTTATCGCAACTTGATATTTCTTTGTCGCATATATTGGTAGATGAAGCCCAAGACACCAGTCCACAACAATGGAATATATTACGTGCATTGGCGGGCGATTTCTTCACAGATGGTGACACCGAAAACAATCGTTCGTTATTTGTTGTAGGCGACACAAAACAATCTATATATGGGTTCCAAAACGCGGACCCAAAGGCTTTTGCACAAAGTCGCGATGCGATTGCCGAACAAATAAAAAACAATTATCGTACAATTCACGAAATTGCGCTTGATCAAAGCTTTCGTTCTGTTAAGCCAATATTAGACACGGTCGATTATTTTTTTGGTAATCCAGAGATTGTTCAAAATACGGGTTTTCATAATAATAAACACAAATGCTTTCGTCAAAACGACAAGGGCTTTGTTGAAATACACGATGTATTTAAGTGTGATAAAACAGGGACGGAAAAGAATAAATTATATGTGAATATGTTGGCGGACAAAATCAAAGAATTAATTGATAATGGTTGTGCACCAAAAGACATTATGATTCTGGTTCAAAAGCGCGGGGCGTTTGTTGATTTGCTGTCAAACGCATTAAAGAAACGGGGTATTGATATCGCAGGAAATGACCGTATAAAATTACCAGAATTTTCAGCCATAAAAGACCTGTTGCATCTGGTAAGATTTTGCGATGACACAACAAATGATTACAGTTTGTGTTGTTTATTAAAAAGCCCAATTTATCGATTGAAAGAACGCGATATTTTTAATTTATGTAAAATCAAAAATGATGCAAAAAATACTGAAAAACCGTTAAATGTTTTTGATGTTTTGCATGACACAAATATTGATATTTATAACGACCTTTTGGACACAATCGAACAATCAAAAACAATGGCACCATATTCATTTTTTACATATGTTTTGAATAAAAATAATACGCGCGAAAAAATCATATCTGCACTTGGTAAACAGGTTATAGATCCAATTGAAGAATTTATGACAATGTGTTTGGCATATGAAAGAACACAACCTGGAACATTGCATCATTTCATAAAATGGTTTATTACCGGCGACAGTGAAATTAAACGTGATATGGATGCATCCCAGGGTGTTCGTATAATGACCGTGCATGGCAGTAAAGGTTTGGCTTCGCCTGTTGTATTTTTAATTGATACATTAACATTTCCAAAGCCTGAAATGATATTAAATGCCAATTATTTGCATAATAATAAGGCCTATGATGTTTGGTTATGGAAAACAAAGACCAGCAAAACTATTGACCCAATCATTGATAAAAACAAAGCAGATCAAATTGCCGAATATTACAGATTGCTTTATGTTGCGATGACGCGTACGCGCGATGAATTGTATATCTATGGTTGTGATATGGAACGCGCACCAGACTTGGTTTGGCATAAACAATTATGGAATATTTTTGGCAACAAACGCGAATTATTTATAAACGATGACACAATACGGATTACAAATGACACAGAAATTAAGTGATTTTTTATCGGCATCACAGAACAAAGATTTTGCGACGACCAATGGGACGCATATGCACGCCATTATGCAGCATATTGTTGTTGATGAATCTGGTGACTGCGGGGATACAGACATAATAAACATCATAAAATCACGTGCCGATTTAAAACCATTCTTCGTTGCATCTGCCCAAACCGAAGTTCCAATTGCTGGCAATGTTTATGGTCGTTTTGTCAGTCGCAGAATTGACCGTTTGTTAATAAACAAATCAAATAAAACTATTGATTTTATCGATTATAAAACAGATATAAACCCGGACGAATTTATTGATAAATACCGTTATCAATTAAAAGAATATGCAGAATTGCTGCATTCTGCATATCCAGGTTTTAAAATTAACGCTTATATTTTATGGTTGCACAATTGGACACTTGACAAGATTGTTTAGTATAAAACCCTTGAAAAACAATCCTGGTTTTGTCTATAATCCCACTATGTTAAACAGTCTTTATATTTCTAATATCGTTTTAATTGAAAAACTGAATTTACAATTCGGCAATGGTCTTAATATTATGACCGGGGAAACAGGGGCCGGGAAAAGTATTTTGCTGGACGCATTGTCGTTGGCATTGGGCGCGCGTTCTGATACTGGATTAATAAGAAATGGTTGCGAAATGGCAACTGTATCCGCTGAATTTGATTACGTAAACGATAATGTAAAAAATATATTGAACGAAAACGGTATAGATTATAATGACGGCATTATTTTACGTCGTAATTTATCCGTGGATGGCAAAAGCAAGGCCTGGATTAACGATGTGCCTGTGTCAATCAAAACTTTAAAACAAATCGGCGATGAATTAGTTGAAATACACGGTCAATTTGAAAATCATTCATTATTGGATGCGACAACACATTTAACATCTTTGGATGAATATGCCACACTTTACAATCCAGAATTCAAAAATGTTTTAAATAATGTTCGTGCATCTTTTAATGATTTACACACATCGCAAAAGCGATTAAAAGAATTAACAGAGATTTTAGAAAAATCAGAATCCGAACGTGATTTTTTGGAACACAATGTTAACGAATTGCGGAAATTAAATCCACAACCTGGCGAAGAAGAAGAATTAGCAAACACGCGTGCGGCAATGATGGATGCAGAAAAAAACGCCGGTATATTAAATGATGCAATTGAAGCATTAAAAAGCGGTGGCAATTCATTGGACGAACAAATTTGTTCTGTTGCGCATATTTTGGAACGAATTAAAACAGAACCAAATCCATATTCAGATGCGATTGATAAATTATATGATGCGGCGAATGCGGTTGCTGAAATAGGCGAACAAATTCATCCCGAAAACACAAACATTGATGACATTGATTCAATCGAAGAAAGGTTATTCGCAATTCGTGCGGTCGCACGCAAACACAGATGCACTGCGGACGAATTACCAAATAAATTAATTGAAATGGAAAAACAATTAAATGCGATTGATAACAGCGATGCAGAATTAAAGAAAAGCAGGGCGGATGTTGAAAAATATACAAAAATATTTAACGAATACGCAAACGAATTATCAAAATTACGCCGCGTTGCTGCTGATAATTTACGAGAACAGATATTAAAAGAATTGCCAGACCTGAAATTAGGTTCTGCTGATTTTATGGTTGATATTCAAAAGGGTGAAGCGTCCAGTAACGGCACAGACGACATTGTATTCATGATTAAAACAAATCCTGGAACACCGTTCGCGCCATTGCATAAAATCGCGTCTGGGGGCGAATTATCGCGTTTTATGTTGGCATTGCGTGTTGTGCTTAATAATCCAAACAACAAAAAAGCAATTGTATTTGATGAATTAGATACCGGTATCAGTGGTGCAACCGCCGCCGCAGTTGGTGCGCGTTTGAATAAATTGGCACAAAACGAACAATTGTTGGTTATTACCCATTCTGCCCAGGTTGCAGGATTTGCCGATAAACATTTCAAGATTTCAAAACAAAGTAATAACGCCACAACCACAACAACGGTTGATGAAATAAGTGGCAATGACCGTATAAATGAAATTGCACGCATAATAAGTGGTACAACAATAACCGATGAATCAATCGCCACTGCAAAGACATTAATAAAACATTAAAAAAACGCCCAAACGGGCGTTTTTTATCGTTTTTTTGCTGGGTCTAATATCGGTATAACATAATCAATCATTGCCTTATATCGTGGTTGACTATTAAACCAACCATTATCAATGTATAAGTTTTTTCTTGATGCGTTTGCCTTCCAGAATAACAAATCAGATAATAATTCCATATAGTTTGGCTTTCTGGATTGTTCTTTGTCGTCAAGATGATAAATGCAATCGCCATCCCAGTTGTCAACAGCCACTAAATCACCTTTGCCGGTATAAATGCACGCGCGTTCATCAATAAAACTGTCCATATATTCGAAAAGAACATTTTTACCGCTTTTGATAAAAATATGATTACATTGTTCTGTGCTGTCTGGACAAGATTTAACCGTAACTTCATGCAAAAACAATATATCTCTTATAAATCCGTATACAGACACGTCTAACGGCACATCAAACGTTGTTGGAATCTTATTTACAAAATTCGGCACTTTAATAGTTTTTAATATCTTTGGATC
>CALYRP010000039.1 GCA_945483255.1 uncultured Pseudomonadota bacterium | reverse complement strand
ATTAATTTTATTTTCTGGTGTTTTGTGGCTGGAATTGCGGCGTTGGCAATATTGGTATTAATACATGGTCATAATTTACCAGACTATAAAAATTTAGCGACTTATACGCCACCTGTTGCAACGCGTTTATATGCGGCTGATGGTTCGTTGTTAATAGAATATGCCGAAGAAAGACGTGTGTTTATTGATTTTGAGGATATGCCACCACAACTGGTCAATGCGTTTATCGCCGCAGAAGATCAAAATTTTTGGACGCATCCTGGTATTGATGTCCAAGGTATTATTCGTGCCAGTGTCAATAATGGTATGCGTTTGTTGGGATTTAATACAAAATTTACTGGGGCTTCAACAATAACACAACAGGTCGCAAAAAATTTCTTTTTAACATCAGATAGAACGATTTCTAGAAAAATAAAAGAGGCTATCTTGGCATTGCGTCTTGAACGCAGTTTTTCTAAAAAACATATAATGACACTTTACCTTAATGAAATATTCTTGGGGGCGCGTGCATATGGCGTTGGGTCGGCCGCATTGATGTATTTTAATAAATCAGTTAAAGATTTAAATTTGTCTGAATGTGCATTTTTGGCATCATTGCCAAAGGCACCAAATGACAGAAATCGCGCGGTTGAACGTCGTAATTATGTTTTAAAGCGTATGGTTGATGATGGTTATATAACCCAAGAAATGGCAGATGAAGCGATGGCACAGCCTTTGAATATTAATTCTGGGTTTACAGCACAAATGGAAATGGATTTTCAATATTTTGCAGAAGATGTTCGTCGTAAACTGTTGGATAATATTGGTCGTGAAAAATTATATAATGACGGACTTTATATAAAAACAACAATTAATCCTGATTTCCAAAGGGCTGCGGCTGCTGCATTGGCCAAAGAATTAGACGCTTTTAATAAAAATAAATCTGAATCTGAACCAAAATTACAGGGCGCTGTTATTGCAATGAACCCGCACACAGGACGCATTTTGGCAATGACTGGTGGTCGTTCGTTCCGTGAATCTTCGTTTAATCGTGCGACCCAGGCATATCGTCAAATTGGTTCTACTATAAAACCATTTGTGTATTTGGCGGCATTGGAAAAAGGATACAGCCCGGAAAGTTTAATATTGGATGCTCCAATTGTTGGATGGCGTGAAAATAACAAAGAATGGAAACCTGAAAATTACGACAGAAAATTTTTGGGTAATATACCGCTTCGTTTTTCTTTGGAAACATCGCGTAATGTTCCAACAGTTAGATTGGTTGAACAAATTGGCGTAAGGGATGCCATTGACGCCGCGCAAAGATTTGGCGTTTATCCAAAAGATTTGCCACAAATCAATGAATCTATGGCGTTGGGCAGTGGTGAAACGACTTTGCAAAAATTGGTTTTGGGGTATTCTGCATTTATAAATGGTGGGCGCGCCATTGAACCAAAAATGATTGATTATGTCGAAGATAGATATGGTAATTTAATTGGTGGTCCAAAACATCAACAAATAGAATGGCAAGAATCACTTTTGCCACCTGTTGATACTGAAAAATCAGAACCATTGTCAGATCCGCAAAGTTTATATCAAATTGTTTCGATATTGCAAGGGGTTGTTGAACGCGGAACCGGGAAACAAGCGCGTGTCGCGGGTCATACAATTGCTGGAAAAACAGGAACAACAAATATGGTCAAAGATGTTTGGTTTATTGGTTTTTCAAAAAATTTAATTGCTGGGGTTTATTTGGGCTATGATACACCAAAACCATTGGGCAAGGGCGCTGGTTCTCATATGGCGGCACGTGTGTTCGCAGACTTTATGAATGTGGCGCTGAAAGACGAAAGCAATCAACCGTTTTCTGTTCCGGATGGACTTAATATTGTCCGTGTTAATCGTTCGAATGGTGTTGCAGCATCTTTAGATTCAAACGGAATGATAATTAACGAATTTTTCAAAGAAGGACAATCGCCAAATAAACCACAAAATGTAGAAGTTCAAACAGAACAAGCTGTGGTTGGGGGAATATTCTAAAAATATTTTTATATTCGTTTATTTAGTGTTTTTTTTATGATAAAATAGTCAGCATAGAAAGGAGTTTTTTATGCTGACTGATTTTTTAATAAGTCGTGGTTTTCAATTCTTTGCCAGTGGTTGGACACAATTTGCGGCTGCGTTTGGGATGGCTTTTGTTATAATGATTGTCTTTGGACGCGGTTTCGTCAGATTGATGCATAAAATTCAAGGCAAAGGTCAACCGATCAGTGAAAATGTTCCGCTTGAACACAGAAAAAAAGCGGGAACACCATCAATGGGTGGTGTGTTGATTTTAATCGCTGTATTTGTTGCCGCGCTTTTGTTTATGCCAATGCATAATGTGACAGGATGGATAGCATTATCATCGCTGCTGATGTTCGGATTAATCGGTTTTGCAGATGATTATAAAAAAATAAGCAGCCAATCAAAAAAAGCATCAAATGGATTATCGCCATCTATGCGTTTGGGGCTGGAAGCAATTTGTGTTGGTATTTTGGCCTATTTAATAAATAAAACAATGCCGGGATATGTTCCAAATTTATCAATTGTTTTGGGATCAAGCATTGAATTACCACTTTATGCATGGGGTGTTGGATTTTTGTATTATGTGTTTGCTTATTTTGTAATTTGTGGGTCTGCAAATGCAACAAATATCACAGATGGTTTGGACGGAATGCTTTCCAAGTTATATTTGCCGGTGTTGGTCGTTTTGGTTGTCGCACTTTATGGCGCAACACGAACAGGTTTTATGGATGCGGTAATATTCTTGCCACAAACCAGTGCGCTTTATGCGGTATTAGGTGCGGTGTTTGGTGGTGTTCTTGGGTTCCTTTGGTTTAACGCAAAGCCTGCCAGTATCTTTATGGGCGATGTTGGGTCGTTGGCATTGGGGGGATTTATGGGAACTGTTGCAATGTTGTTAAAATCAGAAATCATAATGGGTGTTGCTGCGGGTATGATGGTTTTGATTTTGTTGTCTTCATTTGTTCAAACAATGTTCTTTAAAATCACGCGCAAAATAACTGGCACTGGGAAACGTATATTTTTGCGTGCACCAATTCATCATCATTTTGAAGAATTGGGTTGGGCAGAAACTAAAATTGTGGACAGATTTTTTATTATATCAATATTGTTCGCAGGAATTGCATTGATATTGTTGAAATTTGCTTAATACGGAAATAGAAATGTTTGGAATCACGCACAGCGAAGAAAGCATATTAAACAGTTGGTATTTAGAAATAGACAGAAAATTGCTGGCCATGATTCTGTTGTTGATTGTTATCGGTGCGATAACTATGGTAACTGCTGGATCAGCCGAAGCCGCCCGTATGGGATACCCGTGGTTTTATTTTATAAAAAAAGCATTTGTACCATATTCAATCGGATTGTTATGTTTATTTGGTTTCAGCATGTTTAACAAGCGACAAATTATAAGAATATCTGTTGTTGGATTGATTATAGGTATTGTGGCATTGCTTTTTACTTTTGTTCACCCGATTCGTATAAACGGATCTTTGCGCTGGGTTAGTGTAGGCGGACTTCGTTTTATGCCAGCGGATATATTGAAACCATTTTTTATAATAATTACCGCATGGTTTTTATCATATATGCACAAGATATATGGTGCTGATATTTTCCTGAATAAAAACGCATGGAAAGCCGGCTGGAAAACATGGTGGCCATATTTAATCGTGTTTTTAATTTGTGCTGGATTGGTGTTTAAACATCCGGACGTGGGGACGGCGGCACTTTATTTTGGTGTTTTATTTGTTATGTTGTTTGTGGCGGGGTTCCCGTGGAAATTTGTGCCTGTGATGTTTGGTGTAGTTGCGGCTTTGGCGGCGACAGCAATAACTTTTATGCCTCATATTCGTTCGCGTGCTGCGCATATATTTGATATTGTTCCACGAACACAAGCTTGGTATTCGGTAAATTCAATAAAGCATGGTGGGCTTTTTGGTAGTGGCGATGAAGCTTTTGTTAAAGATGTTTTGCCGGAATCTACAAACGATTTTGTTTACGCATCTATCGCTGAAGATTGGGGCGCAATTGGTGCATGTGCATTGGTAATTTTATTGTTTTTTGTATTAAATAATTTGATTAAACACGCGACAACTGCACGTGATGATTTTGTCGTTTATGCGCTTGCAGGGGCGACAGCATTGTTCGGTGGACAAATTTGTTTCAATCTGATGACGGCGTTACATTTGGTTGTTGATAAAGGTATGACATTGCCGTTTATATCATATGGTGGTGTATCGTTTATAACATTTTGTATATTATTCGGAATGGTTCTTGCGCTTGTTCGCGAAGATACATGGAACAATTAAATTTAGGGGGCTAATATGAAAATATGGATTGCAACAGGTGGTACGGGTGGACATGTTTTCCCAGCACTTAGCGTGGCAAAAGAATTGGCAAATCGTGGGCACCAAATAACGATTTCGACAGATGGACGTGTTATGAAAATGGTCAAAGATGGCAAGCCTAAAAATGCGCGCGTTGTTTTTATCTGGGCGGCTGGTGTTGGTGCAAAATCAAAAATAAAACAAGTGATTGCTTTATCTAAGATAGGTTGTTCTGCAATCGCATTAATATTAAGATTCGCTTTTTCCAGACCAGACAGATTGGTGGCTTTTGGGGGATATGCATCTGTTCCGGCAGTATTCGCAGCACATGTTTGGAAAATACCAACATATCTGCATGAACAAAACGCCGCAATTGGACGGGCAAATAAATTTGCAATGCGTTGGGTAAAAACTTTGATGACCAGTTTTAAAACTGTTGATGGTATGCCAAAAGGAACAAATGTTAATGTTGTTTATACGGGATTGCCAGTACGTGATGATTTTATAAAAAATGAAAATGCGCCATTAAAACACGAAAATAAAATTTTGGTTACTGGCGGATCTTTGGGGGCGCAAATATTAGACGAAGTTGTTCCGGTTGCAGTTGCCAATATGAAAAATAAAAAAATGTTTATAACACATCAAACACGACCTGAAAATGTAGAAAAACTGCAACAATTTTATGCTGCGCATAAAATACATGCAAATGTATTATCTTTTATTCGTGATATGGCTGGTGCAATAGTTGATGCCGATTTGGTTGTTGGTCGCAGTGGGGCCAGCACGGTCATTGAACTTGAAACAATCGGGCGTCCTGCGATATTAGTACCGTTAAATATCAATCCAGACCAAGCAGCGAATGCGGCATCTTTTGCTAAACTTGGTGGCGGATTTGATATAGAACAATCAAAGTTTTCACATAAATGGTTAACATCCACATTGGACGAATTGTTTGAAAACCCTGTGCGGCTTGATAAAATGGCAAACAAAGCGTATGTAAAAAATATCGCTGTGAATAAGATAGCTGATACGATTGAAAAATAAAATATAACCCCACAAATGTGGGGTTTGTTTTTGTTAATTTTTTGCTTGCGCCCGATTCGGCATTTGTTCTATGATTAAGTCAAGGAAGGAAAGGAATGAAATATTTTTCGTCATTTTTTGTTGTGTCTTTATTATGTGTAAATTCCGGTAATTGTGCATATTTGCCGGTTGTAGATGTGTCGCGTGGTGATGTTTCTGCGCGTGCGTTATTTGGCGAAGAAATTGTTCCACAAAAATCTGTTGCGACAATTGAACATCAAAAAAATGATAAAAAAGTTGTGGCGCGCAGTGCGACAAAAAAAGTTGCGAAATCTAATACAAATGTTGATGTGTTGAAACCAAGCAGACCAAGTTCTGATTTGTGGGCGCGTAATGCAGATGCACCACTTCGTATGCCACGCATGGATGAAATTGCTGTTATTAAATCTGATGCGATTTTACCCGAAGAATCTTTAAATGCGGAACCTGTGAAAATTGCATCTGTTGAAACAAAAAATATTACACCACGTGTTTCACAAGACGAAGCATTAAACGAAATAAAACAATTAAGGGCTGAAATAGCGCGCCTTTCAAAATTGCAAGAACAACAAATTGCAAATGCAAGACCTGTTTATGTACGGACACCTATTTCTGGGGATGCACGCGTTATGCCAAGACAAACATTGTCAGATGAAAATGCAAACACATCTGTTAAGCGCAGTGTAATCCCAATGGATACACCAAAACAGATTGCATTACGTAATACTGCGGATGTGGTTGAACCTAAAATCGCATCGGTTAATAACGATATGTCAAAAATGTCACCAAATGAATTAAAAAAGGCGTTTAAAAAGACATATCTTTCCGAAAATAAACATTTATCCACTTATCAAATTGATGACAGATTTGATACTGTGTCTGATATGACATTCAACATGGAAGGTTTTACCGCTGCGCGCGATTTGTCTGAAACAGATGGTGGCGTGCGACCAATGGAAATAAAAATATCTTTCCTTAGCTCTGACAGCGGTTTATCACGTGAAAATTATAATTTGTTAACCGAAACAGCATCCATTGTTGTTAATAATCCAAAACGTGCTGTACAGATTGCTATACCGGAATCTGCGACACACAATAAAGATGCGCGCAAATTAGCAGCACGCAGATTGGCAATCGTTGAACAGGTCTTACGTGATACCGGGATAAGCGAACAAAGAATAATTCCTGTTTTGTCACAACGTGATGGTGATGAATTTGTTTTGCGTATAATTTCTGGTGATACTTTCAATTCATTGACAGAACAAAAACGTAATATGTTTGGCGACAGTGTTTCAACAAAAACATACAAAAGTATGTCGTGGTAAAATTATTTAAATCTTTGATAAATTTTATATATCCCCCGGTTTGTCCCGTATGCAACGATTTTGTTGATGCGCATGGAATGTTGTGTGGAAAATGTTGGTCGCGTTTCAATTGGATATCAAATCCGAAATGTTTTAAATGTGGTTATCCGTTTCCTGCGGATATTGATTTGGGTGCAAAACCACTTTGTCCGCATTGTGCGGCAGGCGAATGCGATTTAGATTTTGTGCGCAGTGCATGTGTTTATGATGATGTTTCAAAAAATATAATGTTGCCGTTCAAACACGCAAGTGCACTTAAATATCAAACATTGATGTCAAACGCGATGATAAATTGTTTGGCTGATTTAAATTTGGGTGTCGATGTTGTTTTGCCGGTGCCGTTGGCATACAAAAGATTATTTAAACGCGGATATAACCAGGCGACATTGTTGGCGCGTCCAATTGCAAAATATTACGATGCAGTTTTAGATGTTGATTCTGTATCTCGTAAATACAGACACGATATGGGCCACAAAAATGCAAAACAAAGACGCGAAAATGTTCGTGGTGTTTTTGAAGTTAAGAAATTTGAAAATATCCGTGGTAAAAAGATTTTATTGGTTGATGATGTTATGACAAGTGGTGCGACATTTTACGAATTGAATCGTGTTTTGCGCAAAGCGGGCGCATCTGCCGTGTACGCGGTTTCGTTTTGTCGTGTTGTGCATGCAATTTAATTAGACGCGACAAAGAGATTTTTGTAAAAATTTTGCCAATTCTAATTCGTTTGGTTTCATTGTTTGTGCGGTTTCTTGTAAATCTATTTTTTCTTTGCACGCATTAATTATATCAACCATTGTTTTTTGGTCGTTTGTTAATGGTTTGCTTTTAGATTCATCCCATCGCACAGATAATACAGATTTTTTATCAACATAGACATTATATGTTCCACTGGCCCAACCATTTATTACAGATAAAATTTCGTGTCCGCTTTTGTCAAAGATGGTGTATTTTTCACCTATTGGAACAGATGTTTGAACCAGATGATTATTGTGAATAGTTTCTTTGATAAGTATTTTGATAATTTTGTTCATGTTTCCCCCGATTTTATACAAAAATCATATGCAAAAATCGTTACATTTGCACTAGGAACCTTTTTCCTTTTATTTATTTGATTGTGTTTGTTTATTTTGTAAAATTTAGGGTATACAAATGGGGT
>CALYRP010000038.1 GCA_945483255.1 uncultured Pseudomonadota bacterium | reverse complement strand
GAAATGTAGTATACCGGCAACGGTATCAAGGGTTCGAATCCCTTCGTCTCCGCCAGGAATACAAAAAATTCCAAAAGTTTATATAAAGTTCCACAAACCCGCCGGTTTCTGGGACTTTTTTAGTGCATTGTTGCTCTGGTATGCCTTTGCTTTTCCAAAATCCCCCCATTTTACCCACTATGACATACTTCGCCCAAAAACGGGGTGTCAAAAACATAAGAAAAACATTGTTATAAGGAATATTGTTTAGAGTCATTTAAAAGATTTTTGTATGTGCAAGTAATAGTGCCGTCAAGTATTTGATTCACTCTTTTCGGATTCATATAAGCTATATCAAGGTATCTGTAAATTGTACGTGGTGTGGAACCAACTTTCCTTGCAACTGTATCCACATCGCCACATTCTTCGTACATTTCACGATAGCACCACGCAGTTGCAAACGCCTTGACAATAAGGTTGTTGTTTTCTGATACAGTTAAAATCGTATCATTGCCTTTGTTAAACCTGGTGTTTGCAAAGGGGCGTAATATAACCGGAACTGTAATAATTACCTGATTCCCGGAAACTATGTAATCAACAGTATTCGTCGTGTTTTGATTTATATATTCGGCAGACATAAAACCAGCCAAGTCATCGGGATTAGTGTTCAAATAAAACGTAAGTTGATTTTTGGTGTAAATGATTCTGGTTACAAATGCGCCGATAAATTCTTTTTTGTGCGTGTAGTCCATATCACAGAAGTTTATGGATTTTAAAGCATTGACATTTTGTGTCGGCAGATTTTTCATATCGCTGTTCAAAAAGTTGCATATAGTATCAATGCCAATCTTGTCCAGTTTTACTGCTGGTAAATAGAATCCCTTAATTGCGTAATAGAACAGGTTTTGATTGCTTCTTTGGTTGTAAAATCTTTCGCCAGATGCCGAAAACACTTTGTTTAAAAATATGTTGGGTGATGGGCTTGTCTTTTCACGGGTGTTTTTTCTGGATTTTATGATTTCTTGGACTTGGTTAAACAACTCTTCTGATACAATCGGACTATGTTCGCCACGAACAGCGGTCCCCAGTTTCTTATGCGTAATTAGTCCGATATAGATTTTGTTGGTTAGAATTAAGTGCAAATTATACGGTTTTAACGGTCGCCCGCCCATAGGTTTATTTTTTATTGTATGCCAGTGTTTTGTTGTTATTCCAATTCGCCTGGCATAAGTCGCCGTATCAACAAATGAGCGCAACTCTAAATACTTTTCAAACAGTTGTTTTACTTGCTGGGCTTCTGCCTCGTTTACAACTAACTTTTTGTCTTTGGTATCATACCCAAGTGGTGGATTTCCGCCCATCCATAACCCCTTGGCTTTACTGGCGCGTATTTTATCGCGCACACGTTCGCTGGCAACTTCACGTTCAAACTGTGCAAACGATAATAACATATTTAATGTTAACTTGCCCATAGAAGTGCTGGTATCAAATGCCTGGGTAATAGACACAAAGTTGCAGTTATATTTGTCAAAATACTTCATCATATTGTGAAAGTCCAAGATAGAGCGTGACAGTCGGTCAACCTTGTACACAACAACAGTGTTTATCAAACCCTTAGAAATATCATCTAACATCTGTTTTAGGGCAGGCCGTTCCATAGTTCCACCAGAAATCGCCGCATCGGTATAAGTGCGAACGTATTCCCAGTTGTTAAATGCTTGGGACGCAATATATGCTTTACAAGATTCTTCCTGATTTAACAGGGAATTAAACTCTTGTTCCAACCCATGTTCTGTTGACTTGCGGACATACACCGCACATTTAATCTTCGGCATTTAGTTTCCTTTTATCCAGTTCAAAAAAGTGCGGTCCTGATGTCTTTGCACCACAAATATCGGACGCAATTGCGGATAAAGAGCGATACTGCTTTCCGTTATATAAAAACGTGTTGTCGTAATTGACCAAGACTTTATGTTCTATATTCCGAAAGTGCCTGATGATAGTTGTGCCAGGTGCAATGTTATACCTGTGCTTTAATACACGATTTACGCATTCGGCAGGGTTGTCTTTATATTTTTTTATTTTCTTGATAAACTTTGGCTCAATATGCAGGTTTAAGCGTTCGCATTGAATATAGTACCAAAGCGATCGCATTTGTCGCTTAAAAGGGTGTGGCGAATACCGTGCCCATAAACGCGCGCGCTCATCTTGTGAAAGTGCTTTTAATTCTTCAAATGTTTTGGGTAAAATCTCTTTAACTTTCCGTTGCATTACTGGTTCCTTTTTGTCGCAAATGCTGCATAGCAATATCAACTAACATACGTAGAATACGCAGGTTGTGATACAGGTCTTTATTGGTAATTACGGGCATACGCCCGAACGGATTGCCAGATGTGCCGATATGAAATCTGGTCGTTTTGGGTGGGTTTTTGTATGGCATTATTCAACCTCAAACCATTTTATAACAGTGACAAGCAGGTGCGGATAATCGGCACTGGTGGCCTCGGTCAAGAATTCGGACCATTTATCTTCTTTGCCGGCTAAGACCAAGGCATTTTTACACCGCGAAAGTATAGCGAAAGCATTACCATCGCGATTGGTTAAATAAACCTTTATGTCAGGATATTTAGGCATATTGGACTCCTTTGTTTTTACTATGTTTTTAAGTTTGTCCAATTACTGCTTACCTTTCCCCGAAAGTCAAGTTAAATAGATTTGTTTTTATAGATAGCCGCAAATTGTGTAATTTTACGGTGAAGGCGACGTAATAGGATTCTGTCGCGACAGGGCAAGTAGCCACCATTACGGCGCCTGATACGATGTTCCATTTTATTCAAAATGCGACAAGCACAATAATAAAGCATACTGCAGGTGGAAACATTGTTTGGTTTGATATCTTCGTAAGATTTACACTTCATGCGACACCCTTTTGTTCAGTTGTCGCATTTACGCTTACCTTTCCAAGAAAGTCAAGATTATAGTAAAATAAAAGGCGTGAAAAAATAGATTGTGTTTTAGTGGTGTCTTGATTTTTAGGGTGTTGCCTGTTAGAATTATTCCTATCAAAGTAAAAGGCTGTGACAATGACATTTGATAAGCTGCGTGATGACAATGAAGCGTACGCACGATTGAAGATAAATCAGAAATTGCATGATGCGGGTTGGTTTTTGACAGATACCCCAGATCATAAGCGAAACGTGAACGTTGAACAAAAGGTTGATGCGGGGTTTGCTGATTACGAACTGTTGGATTCAAATGGTTTTCCTTTGTGTATTATAGAGGCGAAAAAGCCGTCCATAAATCCATTGAGTGCAAAAGAACAGGCGCGTCGTTATGCGGTTGAACATAATATAAGATTTGTTGTTTTATCAAATGGTGAGATTTATTATTTGTGGGATATTAAGTCTGGAAACCCTCAAATTATAACACAGATACCAACACAAGAATCTTTGGAAATGCGCAGTGGTTTTGACCCCAGCACCAAAGATATAATGAAAGAAAACATTATTCCGGAATATGTTGCATTACAGAAAAATCCGCGTTTGTTGGATATGCCAGAATATCAAGACCCAAAGACGCGCGGCGTATATTGTTGGAATAACGGTTTGCGTATATTGCGTGATTATCAACTTGGTGCAATCCACGCGGTGCAAAAAGCTATTGCTAATGGTCAAGACAGGTTCTTGATTGAAATGGCGACTGGATTGGGTAAAACATTGACAGCCGGTGCAATAATTCAAATGTTATTACGCACAGGACATGCACATAGGGTTTTATTCTTGGTTGACCGTATTGAATTGGAACAGCAAGCATGGAAAAACTTCAATGATTATCTGTGTGATTTTATAACGGTAATTTATAAAGAAAATACAAAGGATTGGCACAAAGCGGATATTGTTGTTTCAACCATCCAAACATTGATGGCGGGTGATAAATACAAGAATTTTTCACCAACTGATTTTGATTTTATAATATCAGACGAAGCACACCGTTCAATCGGTGGTAACAGCCGCGCAGTATTTGAATACTTTATCGGGTATAAATTGGGTTTAACCGCAACACCACGCGATTACATCAAAAATGTGGATGTTGATAAAATCAAAGTTAATGACCCAAAAGCGCTTGAACGCAGATTATTATTGGATACATATAAAACATTTGGTTGTGAAAGTGGCGAACCAACATACAAATACACAATGATTGACGGTATTAAAAATGGTTATTTAGTTGCCCCGATGGCTATTGACGCACGCACAGATATAACCACAGAGATGTTATCCGAAAAAGGTTATCATGCGATTGGTGTTGACGATAATGGTGAGGATGCCGAAGCCGATGTTGTTGTAAAAGATTTTGAAAAACGCTTTTTTAATGAAAATATAAACGCGGTATTTTGCAAAGCATTCTTGGAAAATGCAGAACGCGACCCAATCAGTGGTGAAATTGGTAAAACATTGATATTTTGCGTCAGTCAATCACACGCTGCAAAGATTACCCAGATGTTGAATGAATTGGCTATGCAGGCGTTCCCGGGTAAATATAACAGTGATTTTGCTGTCCAGGTTACCAGCAATGTTCAAAACGCACAGCAAATGACAAATCAGTTTATGACTGATAATAATAATCTGGGCGGTAAATCAACATTTTTGGAAGGTTATGATACATCAAAAACGCGCGTTTGTGTAACCGTTGGGATGATGACAACCGGTTATGATTGCAGCGATTTATTAAACATCGTATTTATGCGACCCGTATTTTCACCGACTGATTTTGTGCAAATGAAGGGGCGCGGAACCCGTAAATACACATTCAAATATGTTGACGCAGATAAAAACGAAACCAAGAAAGACAAAGAACGGTTTAAAATGTTCGACTTCTTTGGTAATTGCGAATATTTTGAAGAAAAGTTTGATTACGGTCAGCAATTAAAATTACCGCCATTGTCCAAAGGGGTTGATGTTGGAACCCAGGGCGGTGAATCACGCACATTTACAACATTAACATCTGAAGAAATAACAAAACTGATTCAGATGGAAACGCTTAATATTCCAGACAACGGTATGCGTATTGACCGTGAATTTTGGGGCAATTTCCAACGCACCATAAGCAATGATAAAGACATCAAAAACGCAGTAGAAAGCGACAATTGGGATTATGCTATCTCTTTGATTAAAGATAGATATGAAAACAAACCGGAATTATATCCCAACCTGGAAAAGATAAAAAAAGCGAATAAATTGGACCGCCGGTTATCTTGGCGCGAAATCTTGGAGCATATATTCGGTTTGTTACCGCGCTTTAAAACACGCGACGAAATGTTGGAAGGCGAATGCGATAAATACATATCCATTGTAAAACCAGACGCTGAAATTGTGCCATCTGTGAAAAATTTCATAAAATTATACGTTACGGATAATACATTTCGTGATATAATAGAAAAACAAGAATATCCGCGCCTTAATGCTGAAATTCCGGGTTTTAGCATGCATGACTTGAAATTGATGGGCAAAGATATACGCGAAACTTTACCTGAATATATCAAGGAAAACATAGTTTTAAACAAATATATGGAATAAAAATGTTAGACGCCAGAACCAAACAAATCATTGATAATGCCTGCGATACATTGGTGGGCAGAGTGCCAAGTCCACAAACTCAGGTTGATATTATTACAACTGCGCTGATTTATAAATTTATGGACGATATGGATTTGGATGGTTTGGAATTATCTGGCAAACGTACATTTTTTGTTGATGATTTGGAACCGTATGCTTTTTCAACCATTGTAAATACCAAAGGCAATCAAGAACGGATGAATTTGTATCTGACCGGATTAGAAAAGGTGCAAATTGCCAAATCAGTACCAGAATTGTTCCGTCGTATATTCAAAGAAGCAAATATTCCGTTCCGTGACCCAACAACATTTGCATTGTTTTTAAAGGAAATCAATGAATTAAAATATGACGATTCCGAAACATTGGGCGACGCGTTTGAATATTTGTTGAATAAAATGGCAACCGCAAAGAATGCCGGACAATTTCGCACACCACGCAATATAATTGATTTTATCGTTGATGTTGTTAAACCAACCAAGGACGATACAATATTGGACCCTGCGTGTGGGACGGCGGGATTTTTGATTTCCGCATATAAACACATTACATCAGACGGTAAATTAACACCGGATGAATTGAAAAGGGTTACAAACAGCATTGTTGGTATGGATATTGACCCAACGATGGTGAAATTAAGTTTGGTTAACCTGTATCTGCATAAATTTGAACAACCAAATATTTATGAATATGATACATTGTCCAATGATACGCGTTGGGGTGACCGATATGATGTTATTTTGGCAAACCCACCATTTATGACGCCAAAGGGTGGAATTACACCACACAAACGCTTTGCAATCAATGCCAACCGCAGCGAAGTGTTGTTTGTTGATTATTTTATGGAACATTTGACGATAAATGGGCGTGCTGGTTTTGTTGTGCCCGAAGGTATTATATTTCAAACTGCAAACGCCTATAAGAATTTGCGAAAAATGATGCTGGATGGTTATTTGTATGCGGTTGTATCGCTACCATCTGGGGTTTTTAATCCATATGCGGGGGTAAAAACATCTATATTGTTCTTTGACCGTGCGTTTGCCAAACAAGCCAAAGATATATTATTTGTGCGCATTGATAATGACGGTTTTTCATTAGGTGCACAAAGAACACCAATTAAACAAAATGATTTACCCGAAGTATTAAAAATTATCAATGAATACCGCGAAGGTAAAGATGTATCGGGTTATGAACGCGCAATGGTTGTATCCAAAGAACGCATTGTTGAAAATAATTATGATTTAACCGCTGCAAAATACATTGAAAAAGAAACCCGCGAATGTAAATACGAAATGGTTAAATTGGGTGATGTTTGTGAATTAGTCAGGGGACAAACAATAACAAAAAAAACAGCAATAGAAGGCAATATTCCGGTGATTGCTGGTGGACAAACACCTGCATATTACCATAATCAAAGCAACAGAACAGGCGAAAACATTACTGTATCTGGTTCTGGTGCTTATGCAGGATTTATTTCGTATTTTAATGAACCAATCTTTGTGTCTGACGCTTTCACAATTTGTGCAAAGAAAGATGAAAATAAAATTTTGAATAAATACATATATGCTTTATTAAAATCAAAACAAGATGAAATATATTTGTTGAGAGCTGGGGCTGGTATCCCGCATGTGTATCCGAAAGATTTTGCAAATATGATGATTCCACTTCCGCCGTTGGATGTGCAGCAACAGATTGTGGATGAAATTGAAAACAAACAATCCGCAATCAACCATGCGCGTGAAATCATCAGAAATCTAGAGAGAGAGAGACAATATTTTGCCTGCTTACTTGACGGCATAGATTATCAAGAAATTAAACTTGGTGATGAAAAATACTTTAATATTGAATCAGGTGGCACGCCCTTGACAACAAATGATGAGTTTTGGAATGGTGATATAAATTGGATAAGTTTGATGGATGTACCAAACGATAGTGATGTTAATATAATCAACAACACAGAAAAGACGATATCAGAACAGGGTTTAAAGCATTCATCGGCCAAATTATTGCCAGTGGATACAATTGTAGTATCAAGCAGGGCCACAATAGGCAGGGTTGGATTGGCAAAAATCCCATTGGCTACAAATCAGGGATTTAAGAATATAATCATACTAGATAAAAATGTGATTGACCCCAAATATGTTGCATACGCAATGTTGCAAAAAAAACAAGAAATGGAAAACAATGCATCTGGCGGAACATTCAAAGAAATATCAAAAACCAATTTTGCACAATTATCAATTCCATTACCATCTATTGACGACCAAAGACGCATTGTTGCAAAATTGGAAGCAGAACAGGAAATCATTGACGCAAACAAACGCTTGATTAATTTAATGCAGGACAAAATTAACCAAGTTATAAACCGTATTTACAAGTGTGATATGTAATTATGCTGGCAGAATATTCTGATGACAATCCTGTTTATTTGTTGATGGATTTTTTGCCACCACTTGATGATACTATTGACTATTTGTATAAATACCAAGAAGATCTTGCTTATCATTACGAACGTGGTTTTTATAATCTTGCGTTATTTTCATATCATCAATTATACATGGCAATATTTCATATGTATGTATTAAAGTATCATAGAATGGATGTTGATGTTGCTAACTCTTGCAGAAGCGGGCGTCCCCCTATAACAGATTTAACACCCGCTATTTATTCTGATGTAGGGGATGAAAAATCT
>CALYRP010000037.1 GCA_945483255.1 uncultured Pseudomonadota bacterium | reverse complement strand
TATGTCGCTAGACTTCTGCGTGGTTACCAACCCCAAAACCAAGCAGGAAGTATTCAAAGTCACATTGAAATTTTTCCGAATGAAATATATCAAGAAAAATGCCAGGTAAAAGATTAATTTTAATGTCTTGTTGCGCGCCGTGTTCATGCGGTGCAATAAAACAATTGGTTAATGGCGAAATACCAGACATTGACGATTTTATTGTTATGTTTTTTAATCCAAATATTTTTCCAGAAAGCGAATATCAAAAGCGTTTAAACGAGCAAATAAAATACTGCGAATCTTTGGGCGTTAAATACATCGTTGGTGATTATGACCACGATACATGGCGCGAACATGTAAAAGGATTAGAGACGGAACCTGAACGCGGTGCGCGATGCAGCAAATGTTTCACATATCGTTTTTGTTATGCGCGTGAATACGCAAAAAAGAACGGATATAATGCGATTGCATCGGTATTTGGTGTATCGCGCCACAAAGACCAACATCAGGTTGACAATTCCGCACAACAATCTTGCAACGAAATTGAATATTTGCCAATAAAATGGAACGAAAATCTGCGTCAAGAAATCAATCGTGAATCTGAATTTTATCGTCAAAATTATTGCGGATGCGAATTTTCTATACGCAAATAATAAAATTGCATTTTGCTTTTAATTTCCTATAATTTTATTGATATATAACAAAAGGAAAAATATGTCATCGATTTATGTATTTCCGGGTCAGGGCACACAAAGTGTTGGTATGTGCAAAGATTTATATGAAAATAATGCCGCTGCGCGCGCCGTATTTGATGAAATGGATATGGTACTTGGCGAAAAATTATCTGATATTATTTTTAATGGTCCAATTGAAACATTAACATTAACTGCAAATGTTCAGCCGGCAATTTTAGCGACATCAATTGCAATGTATCACGCTGGTAATTTTCCAAAGCCTGATTTTGTTGCAGGTCATTCATTGGGCGAATATACGGCACTTTGTGCCGCTGATGCAATATCCTTGGCAGATGCAGTTAAATTGGTAAGACTGCGCGGGGAATCAATGCAAAATGCGGTGCCGGCCGGGATGGGTGCGATGGCTGTGATATTGGGTTTGGAATATGATGCGTTAAAAGATGTTTGCAAACACGCAGAATCTGAAACAAATTCTATCGTTGATATTGCAAATGATAATTGCCCAGGACAAATTGTTATATCGGGCGCAAACGATGGAATTGAACGCGCCATGGAACTGGCAAAAGAAGCAGGTGCCAAACGCGCAATGAAATTGGCATTGTCTGTGCCACCGCATTCTCGTTTAATGGAACCTGTGGTTAATATTATGAAAAAGGCATTGGATGAAATTGAAATAAAAACACCAATCGTTCCAATTATTTCAAATAAAACTTGCGAACCTTTGAGTGATGTTAACGAAATCAAAGATGCTTTGCTTTATCAAATTACACATGGTGTTCGTTGGCGTGAAAGTGTATTAAATATGGAAAAATTGGGTATTGATGATTTAACCGAAATCGGCCCAGGCGAAGCATTAATTGGTATGGTAAAACGTACAAGCGATAAAATTAACGCACATAAATAAGGGGAATATTATGTTTGAATTAAAAGACAAAGTTGTTTTGATTACTGGCGCAACGGGCGGCATTGGTGGCGCAATCGCCGAACAAATGAAAAAAGCAGGTGCAACCGTTGTTATAACTGGTCGTAATCTTGAAAAATTGTCGTCTTTTGATGATTCGTTTATAAAGATTCAATCTGATTTATCAAGTGATGGTGCGGCTGAAAAATTAATAGCCGACACAATTGAAAAGGCTGGTCGCATAGATGTTTTAGTCAATAATGCCGGCATCACATCCGATACATTGATGATGCGCATGTCGGACGAACAATTTGATAATGTTATAAACACAAACCTGCGCGCAACATTTAAAATGTGCCGCGCGGTAATTATGCCAATGATGAAACAGCGCTTTGGTCGTATTATAAATATAGCATCTATTATCGGTACAATTGGCGGTGCAGGCCAGGCAAACTATGCCGCATCAAAAGGCGGAATTATCGCAATGACAAAATCAATTGCCGCCGAAGTTGCATCACGTGGAATCACCGCAAATGCAATTGCGCCTGGATTTATAAAAACACCAATGACTGATGTTTTAAGCGACGAATTAAAGGCTAAATATCTTGAACAAATACCGGCTGGCCGTTTTGGAGAACCAATTGATATTGCGAACGCATGTGTATTCTTGGCATCAAACGAGGCATCATATATCAACGGTCAAACAATTCATGTAAACGGCGCAATGGGACGGTTTTAATCAAATGCAAAATTATGATGTGATTGTTATTGGTGGCGGGCATGCCGGTGTGGAAGCAGCGGCGGCATCTGCGCGTCGCGGTGCTAAAACTTTGCTTTTAACAATGCGCGAAAGTGATATCGGTGCAATGTCTTGCAATCCATCAATCGGTGGTCCTGGTAAATCACAAATGGTCGCAGAAATGGCGGCCTTTGGTGGTGTTATGCCAAATGCCGCAGACAGTGCCGGTATTCATTGGCGCACGTTAAACGCAACACATGGCGCGGCAACCCAGGCACTGCGCGCACAAATAGACCGCAATTTTTATCACAATGCGGTTATGCGCATATTAAAAAACACACAAAATCTTGATGTTATTTTTGACAAGGTTGAAAAACTGGATTTACAAAATAAATCAATCAATGATAAATACATCGCAAAATCAATCGTGTTAACAACCGGAACTTTCCTGGGTGGGTTGGTTACACGCGGAAACGAAAAAATTGAATCTGGGCGTTTAATGGACAATGGTGAATATCAAGAAAATGATTCGTATATTTCATCTGTCTTGAAAAAAGCCGGCTTTGAATTATTGCGATTAAAAACCGGAACACCGGCGCGTATTTATCGTGATTCTATTGATTTTAGTGTTTGTGAATTACAGCCAGGTGATACACCACACGATTGGTTTAATTTGGGTGATAAAAATAATACAATAAATGATACTTGCTTTATCACACACACAAACGAAGAAACACATCAAATTATTCGCGATAATATTAAAAACGCACCAATGTATAATGGCGACATTCGCGGTCTTGGGCCACGATATTGTCCGTCATTGGAAGATAAAGTTATGCGTTTCCCAGAACACAAAACACATCATGTATTTCTTGAACCTGAAGGTTTTAACAGTGATTTAATTTATCCAAATGGAATATCAACTTCGTTTGGATCTGATATCCAAGATAAATGGATTCGCACAATACCAGGATTACAAAATGCGCGTATTGCAAGATACGGATATGCGATTGAATATGATGCAATTGATGCGCGTAAATTAAAATCCACATTGGAATCAAAAGATATCACAGGTTTATTTTTTGCCGGTCAAATTAACGGTACATCTGGATACGAAGAAGCAGCATCCCAAGGTTTAATTGCGGGCGCAAATGCGGCCGCGCATGCATTAAATATCGAACCATTAATCATCGACAGAACAAATTCTATGATTGGCGTTTTGATTGACGATATAACAACATTGGGTGTGGACGAACCTTATCGTATGTTTACATCACGCGCTGAATATCGATTAAATTTACGCGCAGATAATGCGATATTAAGATTGGGTGATATTTCGGAAAGATTGGGTTTAATATCACACGATTTACACGAACAAATATTGAATATGCGCGAAGCCACCGCAATTGAAAACGATAAATTTTATGCCGGATATATTCAAAGAAACGAACGCGAAATCGCAAATTATAAAAAAGACAGTGCATTAAAAATCCCATCCGATTTTGATTATAAATCTTTGTCAGGATTAACAAACGAATTGGTTGAAAAGATGACGAAAACACGTCCTGAAAATATTGCGGCATTATCACGAATCCCAGGCATGACCCCGGCAGGCATAATGGTTGTGTTGCGTAAAATAAAAAGTGGAAATAAATAAAATTATATACTAATATCCCCTTATCGCCGGAATAGCTCAGTTGGTAGAGCATCTCATTCGTAATGAGGGGGTCGCAGGTTCGAATCCTGTTTCCGGCACCACCCTTCGCGTCTGTGACGCTTCGGGTGGCAAGCCACCCAAGCGGAAAAGAAACGCGAAGGAGTGTCGCACGAAGCCCATCAAATTCTTGGCATGGCGGTTAATTTTAAGAACGGCGAAGTGTGACGAAGTAAACATGTTTTACGTTTATTTGATAAAAAGCATTCGATATCCAGAACAACGATATATCGGTATGACCGATGATTTGCAACAAAGATTAAAAGATCATAATGCTGGACGTTCTTTACATACATCAAAATATAAACCATGGGTGTTGATAAATTATATTGCATTTTCTTCTAAAGATGCTGCAGCAGAATTTGAACAATATCTAAAATCTGGATCTGGCCAAGCTTTCGCAAACAAACATTTTTGGAAATAAGCGTCTGTGACGCTTCGGGTGGCAAGCCCAGATTTATATTCTTTTATCCGCTGCATTACACCATTTATTTACTGGGCAATTTGCGCAATCGGGGCGCAAGGCTTTACAGGTATAACGACCATGCAAGACCATTACATGATTTACAATCGCATGATATTTTTGTGGGATAATTTTTAATAATTTTTCTTCGACTTTTTCGGGTGTGTTTTCACTTTCACCCACCCAACCGTATCGATGTGCATTACGAAATACATGTGTATCAACACCAATATTTGGTGCATTCCATAAAACATTCATAACAACATTTGCGGTCTTTTGCCCAATACCGCCTAATTTCATAAGTTCGTTTCGATTATGATATTTTTGTGGAAAATGATAGTTTATATCATCGCTGTTTTCGCCATGTAATTGTGTTGCCAGTTTCATAATACTGGTCGCTTTGTTATTAAAAAACGATATAACGCGAATATGTTCTTTTAATTTATCAATCCCTAATTCCAGCATTTTATCAGGTGTTGGTGCAACGCGAAAAAGTTCGGGTGTAACCTCGTTCACTTTTTTATCAGTTGCCTGGGCAGATAAAATGACAGCCACCGCAAAAGTAAATTCGTTTGTGGAATATAATTCAGACCGGATATTCATATTCAATGTTTTTGGAACATTTTCAAAATAAATATCCGGCAAAAGAGTTATTTTTGGTTTAGCCATTTACTTTTTCAATATTAATTGCAAAATTGTAATCTTCGATTTGTTTTTCAAATTGGTTCGCGTCACCGCTTTCCATTTCAACAATCAAAGCATCATGCATTATGCGTTTTTTATGTGATTCGATTGCGTTTGATAATGCGACATCGGCACTGTATATCAATTTGATTCTGTCAGAAACATCAAGATTGGCCGCCTTGCGCGAATCTTGGATGAAACGAAGTGCATCGTTGACCAAGCCTTCGGCAACTAATTCGCTGTTGATTTCTGTATTCAAAACAACGACCGCGGTGTTGTCGGATAATGCAGCACCCGAAACACCATCTTTGACGGTTAAACGGTTTTCGAATTCGTCACCATTTAATACATATTCACCAACAATCAATTTATCGTTTTCGATTGTGTATTCGCCGCGCTTGACCGATGGGATAATATCTTTTAATGCACCACCAAGGCGTGCACCAATTTTTGGTGTGATTAAATATACAAAACTATCAGCGACCGATTTTATATCGTCAACGAATTTAACATCTTTGACATTTAATTCGTCTGCGATAATATCTGCGTATTCGTCCATTTCAACACCAGCGATTGTAGCATCCGCCAATGGCAAACGGTTGCGCAATTTATATTGTTCACGCAATTGTTTCCCGGTCGATACAATCATTTGAACACGGCGCATATCGTCCAATATTTTTGTATCGGTAACGCCTGCAATTGGCCAATCGGTTAAATGCACAGATTCGTCCCCTGTTAAATTTTTGTATATATATTCAGATATAAACGGTGCAAAAGGTGCCAAACATTTTGTAAACGTTTTCAAAACATAATGCAATGTTTCAAATGCACTAACATCTTCGTCCCAGAATCTGTCGCGATTACGACGGATATACCAGTTATTTAATATATCAAGGAATCGCACGAATTCTTTGACCGCGATATCTGGTTTATATTCATCCAGCGCAGATGTCGTTGTCTTTATCAATTCATTTAATTCGGCAATTATATATTTATCCAACAAATTATCCGAACTTGGTTCTTTTTCAACCGTTATGTTTCCAGCGTTTGCATAAAGCGTAAAGAAATGATATGCATTCCAAAGTGGTGTTAATATTGTTTTAATTGTATCGTTAAATACACTTCCTTCTTTGTCAACACCGACACCTTCGGCTTTCATGAAATTACTGCCCTGGATAAACAAACGTATTGCATCTGCACCATATTTTTCGATTTGTTCACTTGGGTCGACAAAGTTATGTAATGATTTAGAAAACTTTCTTTTTTGTTCATCCAAAATCATACCATTTGCAGATACTGTTTTAAACGCAGGTTTATCAAACAACGCAACCGCCATAATCATCAAAGAATAAAACCAACCACGTGTTTGGTCTTGACCTTCGATAATATAATCGGCCGGAAAATTAGCCTTGAATTTATCAGCGTTTTCAAACGGATAATGCAATTGTGCAAATGGCATAGAACCAGATTCAAACCAACAATCTAAAACGTCACTTATGCGATGCCAACCGTCTTTTGTTAATACATCCAATGTCGGACGGTGCAAATCATTGATTTGAACACCAAAGAAATCTTCAATTTCTTTTATTGAACCGAATATTTTATATTCGCCGTCTTTTTCCCAGATTGGTAAAGGCACACCCCAAAATCTGTTTCGCGATATTCCCCATGGGCGCGCATTTTCAATCCATGCCATAAAACGATTTCCCGCAGATGTCCATGTTGTTTCATTTTTGGTTATTTCAACCAAACGGTCACGAATCTTTGGAACATCAATATACCATGCATCTGTCGCACGATAGATTAATTTTTCTTTGCTTCGTGGACCAAATGGATAACTATGTTTATGTTGGTCTTTCTTAACCAAAATGCCGTTATTTTTTAACCAATCGATAATTAATGGATTGGCATCAAATATATTCATACCTGCCCAATCTTTAACTGTATTATCAAAATTACCATAATCATCAACATTTAAAATAACTGGGAATTTTGCATCCAATGCCTTGGCCGCCAAATAGTCGTCTTCGCCAAACGCAGGTGCAATATGAACAATACCAGTCCCGTCGCCATCACTTACATAATCGGCTGCGATTATTTGATGAAGCAGGGCGTCAGTATTTTCATAATAATTAAATATTGGTTTATAATGCAGACCAACCAAATCTTTACCCTTTACAGTTCCGATATTTTCAGATTCTACAAAAACTTTTTCGTATGCTTTCAAACGGGATGCGGCCAAAACATAAACATGACCGTCATTATGTCGCATGCGAACATATTCCATATCCGGATTAACCGCCAACGCAGAATTCGCAGGCAATGTCCATGGCGTTGTTGTCCATGCAATAGCACGATCGCCATTTTCCAATTCAAACCATATTGTTACAGTATCATCGACGACATCTTGATATTCGCTGGATGCTTCACTGTTTGATAAAACAGTTCCCAATTTCCAATCATATGGATTAACCTTGAAATCTTTATAAAGCAAACCTTTGTCATATAATTGTTTCAATGCCCAAATCACAGATTCCATATAATTTTTATCCATGGTGCGATAACCAAAATTATCACCACCATCAACCCAACGACCAATACGTTCAATATAACGCAGCCATTCATTGGTATACGTCATAACATCCGTCCGGCACATATCACAAAACGCAGCAATTCCATCCGTTGCAACAATATCTTTGGCTGATTTTCCTTGTTTTTTTTCGACACTGTTTTCGGCTGGCAATCCATGACAATCCCAACCCAATTCACGAACAACGTGCCGGCCACGCATTGTTTGAAAACGCGAAACCATATCTTTGATTGCAGAAACCCCCAAATGTCCCCAATGCGGCAGCCCATTTCCAAAAGGCGGTCCATCATAAAAATTAAAAGGTTCGCCCATTTTGGTTTTATTTAATGATTTATGAAATGTGTCATCATCCCGCCAAAATTGCAGCACATTGTGTTCGATTTCAGAAAAATTAGCCTTTGGTTCTGTTTTTTTATACGACATGTTTTTGCCTTTTTTATATTAAAAATGGCGCCATATGCGCCCCAGCCCCCGCCAAAGCGCAGTGCCATTTATTTAATAATAATTATTGTTTTTACTTGCATGTCATTAT
>CALYRP010000036.1 GCA_945483255.1 uncultured Pseudomonadota bacterium | reverse complement strand
CAATTCTTGGTGAATATATTTATAAATCTTTTCACGGGTTAATTCCGCCAGATAAAGCATATCTGGGACATCAATTGCGTCATGCGATTCAAACAAATATGGTGATTCTGGTATAACCGCGGACAATGATTTCAATATTTGTTCAACACCATCGTTTTTCAATGCAGAAATCATAAATATTTCATTAAAATTCGCCATTTGCGAAAGTTCCGCAACCATTGGCAACAATGTTGTTTTGGCAATCGAATCAACCTTGTTCAACGCGACAAATAAATTTTTGTGTTCTTTGATTTTTTCAATCAAATCACGGACAGTTTGTGTTATCCCCTTGCCCGCATCAATTACCAGCAACACCACATCTGCATCATCCAGCGCAGACATCGCCGCACCAACCATAGCCCTATCCAATCGGCGTGATGGTTTGAATACGCCCGGTGTATCCACAAATATCAATTGTTTATTGCCAACCATTTTTACAGCGCGCAAACGTGTTCGTGTGGTCTGTACCTTGTGTGAAACAATAGATACCTTGCGCCCCATAATTTGGTTCATCAATGTCGATTTACCGGCATTTGTCGGTCCAATAATCGCTATAAATCCTGAATAAGTCTTTGTCATACCCAAACAATAGCACACAAAATCTAAAACTCAACAAAAACCTTGAAAAAGCAAATAATTATATTAGAGTCCATATTTAGAGAGAGGACAAGACATAAGGAAACATAACATGCAACTTAGCGGTCCTGAAATTTTAAGACGTATGAAATTAAATAACCCACACAATCCGGGTGAATACGGTTGTCCAGATATTATTATTAAACCTTTTGATGAAAGATGTCTGGGTTCTAACAGTTATGATTTACATCTTTCTCCGAAAATGCGTGTATATAAAAATACTGTTCCTTATGGTATGCTGCCTGCGCTAAAATATGATCCGGCACACAAATATACTATGGAAGATTGGTTTGGTGGTATGTGGCGCAACAGATATGATCCACGTAACGACACTTATGAAAAATATTTAAAAGGTGATCCAGAATATGATTTTCGTAATCCAAAATTCTTAATCGACCCAACAAAATCTAACGAAACAGGTGAATTTACAATTCCGGAAACTGGTGCAATATTAAATCCACAGTTTGGATATCTGGCATCTACGGTTGAATATACGGAAACATACAATTTGTTCCCTTATATTGATGGTAAATCAAGTTTGGGACGCAATTTCATATTAAATCATCACACTGCTGGTCGTGGCGATGATGGTTTTTGTGGAACATGGACTTTGGAAATTCGCGTATTATTCCCAACTGTTGTTTATCCATATATGCGTATTGGTCAAATATATTACGAAGAATTTACCGGCAATCGTAAACAATACAACGAAAACCCATCCAGCCATTATAATGGTCAAATGGGCCCAACCCCCGCAGCACCGGTACCTGTTGATTTGTTTATCAAAGATTTGGTCGAAAAGAAAAGATAAGAAAAGCCACAAATTGTGGCTTTTTTTATTTTAATTTCTTGGTCCATTCATTATCTGGGAAATTAGCCCGCAACATTTTGGCGTATCCCGCCGCTTGTTCTGGTAATCCAATCGCAGTATAACATTCAGTTAAACGAAACATTGCTTCGGGTGTCATAACTGTTTCTTGGGCGGTGGACACAATAGATTGCAAGCGCGTTATTGCCGATGTCCAATTACGATTGTGCATATCTTCGCGCGCGGCATACATAACCTTGCCCGCGATATAGTTTTTCAAGATAAGTATCTTGTTTTCTGCATTTTTTGCATATTCGGACGATGGGAATCTGTCAACCAGTTGTTGAAATTGTTGCAACGCATACGCAGACATACCAGGATCACGACGAACATCGCTGACCTGGCGATAATAACACATACCACGCAAATACATCATATATGACACATCTTTGTGGCCCGGATGAAAGCGCATATATCTGTCAATCGCCAATATAGAGCCCGCAAAATCTTTGTCCATATATCTTGAATATGCCAACATAACCAGCGCATCTGCTGTCCATGGGCTGGACGGATATTGAGCTTCGGCAGTTTGGAATAAATCAGCGGCTGCTTCATAATTTTTCTTGTTAAATTCGGTGTATGCATCCGCATAAATATCTTCCAATGGACGTTCTGTCTTGATTTCTTCGCCACCACCACACGCATAAAGCATTGGCATTAAACAACATAACAAAATGATTCTTTTCATACTTGAAATTCCTTTGATATTCGCAGTATAATGAAAGGTATCAAAAAATAAAAGAAAAAAATAGGTTTGATTATGAAATTAGGAAGAAATATATTCGGTGTTGGCGCAATGACGGGAATAAGTCGTATTTTCGGATTTATCCGCGACATGTTAATTGCACGCTTTCTGGGTGCGGGCCGTATGTCTGATATTTTCTTTGCTGCATTCAAATTACCTAACCTGTTTCGTGATTTATTGGGCGAAGGTGCATTATCTGCGATATTTATTCCAATGTACACAGATATGAAAAAAGACGAAGGTTTCGCCAAAAATGTTTTTTCATGGTTAATGGTTATTTTATTGGGCATCACAATAGTATTTGAAATATTTATGCCGTTGGCTATTTGGTGTTTGGCGCCCGGCTTTTCCGAAGACCCCGGAAAAATGCAATTAACAGTTACAATTGCACGCATAATGTTTTTCTATGTTATCTTTATTTGTGGTGCCGCGTTTTTATCAGCCGTTCTTAATGCACATTCACGTTTTCTTTTGGCGGCATTTATGCCGGTTATGTTAAATATTATGCTGATTTGTGCATTGGCGGCATCTGTATTATATGGCAATCAATATATAATCTATGTTATGGCAGCAACAGTTGTATTATCTGGAATAATACAATTCTTTGTTTTATGGCAACGCATTCGTTCAAAACATTTTGGGTTGCGGCTGATTATCCCACATTGGAACCAACAAATTAAAAATATGTTCAAAAGATTCGGGGTCAGCCTGGTTGGTTCTGGGTTTTATCAAATAACTATTATTGTCGGCACTTTGGTTGCCAGTTGGCAATCAGGTGCGGTATCGTGGCTTTATTATTCAGACCGCATGGTTCAATTGCCATTCGCAATGATTGGTTTGGCGGTTGGAACTGTTTTGATTTCTTCTATATCCAAGGCATTGACAGACGGCAACATGCGCAGTGTTCATTTACAACAAAATTCAGCTATGCGTCGTTCAATGATGTTAATTATTCCATGTATGGTTGGATTGTTTGTTTTGGCGGAACCTATTATTCGAATATTATTCCAACATGGCGCATGGACACCTGAATCAACACATGCTGTGGCAATCGCAATAAAGATACAATGTCTGGTATTGCCTGCTATGTTAATCAGCCAAATTTACAGCAAAACATTATATGCATCACAAGATGTTAATACACCTGTGCGAACAAGTGTTATTTCATTGGGGGTTGCAACCGTGATTTATTTGGCATTATTCCCATTTATTGGTTATTTATCAATTCCAGTTGGTGTTGTAATCAGTGGTTATGTCAAAAATTATCTTTTGGGTCATGTATGTCGCAAACGTGGCTTGGTCAAGACAGATAAAAAAACATTTGTTGCAATGTTGGTATTTACTGTTCTTTCCATTGCGTTTGGTTATGCGCTTTCTATGATAAACATTCCAAACATAGTTGTTCTTGGTATTGCTATTGCTGTGTTTGGCATTTTATATTTGCCAAGTGCATTTATCATCGACAGATTCATCATAAAATAAATTTGCAAGTCATAGCCTTTTGTGATAAAATATAAAATATGAGAATCAATGGGGGATTCCCACAAAAGGAGTGAGAACATGAAAAAAATAGTTTCTTTGGCGGTTTTAACTGCTTTGGTTGCCGGATGTATGGATACTGGTTCCAAGAACGATGCCATGTATGGATATGATGGTTTCGGCGAAGAACAGTTAGCAACAAACGACGCCACATTAAATTCAAACGCGTATTTGATGGCTGCTGCACCTAAATATTACATCGGCAGCGCATATAAAATCGAAGATGTTCAATACATCCCTGGTGAAGATTTGACATATAATCAAACAGGTATCGCTGGTATTATTCCAACAGAATTAAATGGTTCAAAAACAAGTGATGGCGAAACATTCGATTCAAATCAATTGGTCGCAACAAGCAAAACTTTGCCTTTGCCATCTATTGTAAAAGTAACTAATTTGGATAACGGTAATTCCGTTGTTGTTCGTGTAAATAATCGCGGTCCATTCGTAAATACACGTATTATGGATTTATCATCAGCAGCGGCACAACAAATTGGTATGAACGGCACAGCAAAAGTTCAAGTTCAAGTTTTGGCAAATGAATCTGTTGCTGTTAAAAACGCTACATTGGGCGAAGCAGTTAAACCAGCCGCCACAGAACCAGTTGCTGTCCAAACAGTAGAAGCCGCACCAGTTGCAACATCTGGCGATTACAGCGTCCAAGTTGCCGCTGTTTACAGCGAAGATAATGCAAACGCATTGGCACGCGAATTGGCATCATACGGAAACGCAGTTGTCGTTCACGAAGCCGATATGTACAAGGTTCGTATTATTGACCTGGATGCTGCAAATGCACGTCGCGTAATTGATGCGTTGCGCAGCGACAAAGGTATGGCACCTGGATTATTGAAAGCTGGCAAATGGGTTAATGCTGACAGCATTTAATCAATAAAACCATAAATCATTAACCGCCCGATTGGGCGGTTTTTTATGCTTGATTTATTTTTCCATGTTGGTCTAGAATCACAAAAAGGAACATATTCTTATGCGCAAGATTATTTTTGTTTTATTGTGTTTCATCCTTTGTGGTTGCAACAGCGTTTATCTGAAACCACATACATTGGATACAAACGCATTGATATATACACCGCGCGCTGGTTATTCAATGGCGCGTTCTATAAAACAAACAATGGACGAACGCGGATATGATGTAAGTGTCGGAAAATTAATTCGTGTTTCCGAAGTTACTGGTGGCGAAGCATACACAATACCAACCAATGCCAAATATGCGGTGAATGTTAAAGAACGCACCGAAATATTGCGCCCAATATGGTGTGTATTCAACGGATTTTGGTGGTGGAATTTTAATGTTTCAATCATAGACAGAACAAATAACGAAGAAATATTATCTTGGCGCGGACGAGGTTGCGCAAACAGTTCTATAGACAAATTAAATAAAATCTTTGATGAATTAGAAACAACAAAACAAAAAACAACAAATAAAAAAGTAAATATAAAAGATGAAGATTCTGAAATTATAGAAAGTCTAGTCGTATTAACAACACAAGACGATTAAAAAAACACCGGCGGTTGCCGGTGTTTTTAATTTTTTATATTAATTAATCATCAATATTTGTGTATTCACAGAAACCTTCGTTGGTGTCGCAACGTGTGACGATACCTTCGCTGATAAAATATCCCTGTGGGTGAAGACATGCTGGGCATACCTTTGGTGCTTCAGTTCCAATGTGCCAATTGCCACAATTTGTGCAACGCCACATTACGATTTTATCAGATTTGAATATTGTTCCGTTTTCGATTGCTTCTGCCAAAGCTTTGTAACGTGATTCATGATAACGTTCCGCATAACCAATATTTTTCAAAACTTCTGCAATCGCTGTGAAACCTTCTTGGGCTGCGATTTGTGCAAACTTTGGATACATATCTGTATTTTCTTCGTGTTCACCGTATGCGGCCGCTTTTAAATTTTCCAAAGTGCTGCCTATTTTACCCGCAGGAAAAGATGCAGTGATTTCAATGTCGCCACCTTCTAAATATTTAAACAGGCGTGATGCGTGTTCTTTTTCTTGTTCGGCTGTTTCCAAGAATATTTTTGCGATTGCTTCATATCCGTCTTTTTTTGCCTGGCCTGCAAAGAAAGTATAACGATTGCGTGCCTGGGATTCGCCAGCAAAAGCAATCAATAAATTTTTTTCTGTTTGTGAACCTTTTAATGATACCATTGTGTTTACTCCTTTGTTGTTTACTGAATTGATTTTACCAGATAGATTCCAGAAAATCAAAGTGTTTATTTTTGTTTTAATTTATTTCGATTTGCAATTATATGAATAATATCTTTGTATTCATCAAATAATTTCAATCCCAAGAATGCACGCGCTTCTTCCAATGTTTTGCCGTATCCCCAAAGTGGCCCATTGTCGGTTTCATATTTTGCAACAATGTAATCAGGATTGTTTCCTTTGGATAAAAACGGGCCAAAACAATTATATCCAACCAATTTAGCGTTCCAATATTCAAACCTGTTATCTTCCTTGCGTGGCAATTTATCCATCAAAACCATATCTTTGTCACGAACACGAACTATTTTTGAATAATCAAAATTGTTTTGTATGTGCCATTGACCACCGATTAAATCAACCATATCTTCCGTTGCGCCATCGTCACCTAATGTTATCTTTGTTCCATTTTCAGCAACGGCTTGTTTTTCATGTTTATCAGAACTGAAATATGCTATCTTTGCAAGACGTGCTTCACCTTCGCATCTGTCGGAACCATACCAATAATCCGAAAGCGGATTCAATGGGCGAATCGGTTTCGGCTTTGGTACCGGTTTCGCATGTTTCTTGCGAAAGTCGGCCAAAAACTTATCATATGCAGCCTGTGTCATTATTACATCCCTAACATTTGTTTTTCAATTTCTTTTATCATTTCGTCGATACCGATATGACCGGCGGCGCTGATTGTCAAAATTGTTGGTTTCTTTTTGCGTCCAAACGATTTTTTAAATGCGCCCATACGCGTTTTTAATTCATTATCGTCCAACATGTCTATTTTGTTAATTATGACGATTTCAGGCTTGTTCAAAAGACCACCACCATATGAATCCATTTCGTGACGAATTGTTTTATAGCGTTCCGCCCAATCAGGTTCAGATCCGTCAATTACATGCAAAATTAATTTTGTGCGTTCGGCGTGTCCCAAAAATCTATCGCCCAGACCAACGCCCATGTGCGCGCCTTCGATAAGACCTGGCAAATCGACCATTACAAATTCGCGGTTGTGCGCATACATTACACCCAATTGTGGATTCAATGTTGTAAACGCATAATTCGCAATCTTTGGACGTGCCGCTGTTACAACAGACAATATTGTTGATTTACCTGCATTTGGGAAACCAACCAGCCCAATGTCAGCAATCAATTTCAGACGCAATATAACCGTTCTTTCTTCGCCCGGCAATCCATCATTAGCCTGGCGCGGCGCACGATTAGTCGGGCTTTTGAAATGCAAATTGCCCCACCCGCCATTTCCACCACGTGCAGCACGATATTCCATGCCGTCTGTATTCAAATCTGCGTATTCGATTTCTTCATTTTCAGACAAAATAACCGTCCCAGTTGGCACCGGCAAATAAAGTGTTTCACCCGAATAGCCTGTACGCATTTTTCCCATACCATTTTGACCGCGTTGCGCAACAAATTTTGTCTTGTATCGATAATCAATCAATGTGTTCACATTTGGAACCGCACGAAAAACAACATCGCCACCGCGACCACCATCGCCACCGTTTGGCCCGCCAAATTCAATGTATTTTTCGCGTCTAAACGATGCAGCACCGTTACCGCCATCACCAGCCTTGATATATATTTTTGCTTTGTCTAAGAACTTCATTTTTATAACCCTTTTGTGTCATTATAACTTAAAAACTTGCAATTTCCAGTATGAATATTTATAATATGTTTGCTGTTTATACAGTGATGATTCTGAATTCGTTGCGGAATAATCGTTTTGGACTGGGGGGCGGTACCCCACAGCTCCACCAATTTATCTTATGGGGCTGACATAGTTTCGACAGGCGAAGTAAAGGCAAATCGATTGAATCCGGGTTGTTCCGTTAAAAACAAACTAAAAACTGAATGGCGATACAATCGCTGCGAACGACAATGTTCGCGTTGCAATGGCTGCTTAATATAGCATTGAAATATATTGGCAATTGTTGGTATATTTCGTTTTAGCTTTTGCGGGGTTTGTCGGGTACCTGGCACCAGAAACCCGACATAAATGATAAAATAAAAAGGAAAAAAGAAATGTTCGGAAAAATCAAAAAAGTATTCTTTACAGGCATTTTCGGTGTTTTGTATATTTCTTACATCGCACAATTTGTATATGTTTTGGCATATTTACAAGGTTGCCAAGAAAAAGTTATCGGGTTGGCATTATTGTCTGTAGAATGGTTGGTTTTGATTGCAGCACGTTATTTATCCAAACGCAGCAGCAACAATGCACAAGCACATTCAAATGGTTTTCGTCGTCGTTAATCGACAATAAAAACCTTTAAAATCCCTGCGTTTGTTAGGGATTTTTTTA
>CALYRP010000035.1 GCA_945483255.1 uncultured Pseudomonadota bacterium | reverse complement strand
ATTCGCAAAAATTTCAATGTTTCTTTTAATTCTTCCTGATTTGTTTTTTTCTTTGGAACCACACAGAAATCTTGCGACATAAATCCGTCATTTTTTGCAATTGTGATAGGTAATAATAATTTTCCAATCTTTTGTGCGACAACGCAGATTTCGCGTTTGTGTTTTGTGTCATAGCATTTGTGTTCCAATTTACATGTTGTACACGAAATATGAAAAAAACAAAAACCGGAATATAAATGAAATACATTCACGTTGTGAACAGAAGGTTTTAACAAATAAGATTTATATTGTTCGGTTTCCATTAAAATTCATTCCCAATTTTTGATTCGTCTTTTATTTCATATAAACCAGAATCATCATCAGAAATATTCAATTCAGATGCACTGCAAAGCATGCCCGCACTTTCAACCCCCGCGACATTACGAGGTTTAATAGGTTTGTTTGTTTTTGGCAAAATTGCACCAATTGGCGCAAATACAGCCAACATATTTTCACGAACATTTTGTGCGCCGCATACAACAGAATAATCTTTGGTTCCATCATTTATTGTTAATACATGCAAATCTTCGCGTGATGGATGATTTTTTATGTCTGTTATTTTAACAATTGTTAAATGTGGTTCTTCTTTCTTTTTAGTGTATTTTTCGGTTAATTCGGCAACGCGTGTATCATCAATTCTTTCAAACAGATTTTCTGGAATTGTGAATTCGGTGCCATCCATAATGCGTCTTTCAAATTCATTTGGCCATGATAAATCATGTTTGTCTGCAAATATATTTTGCATTTTTTCAGCCGTATCTGGAATAAATGGTGCAGATACGCGCGCATAAAAATCAATTAATTGAAAACATGCGTTTAATACATTTTGTGCCGCGTCCATGTCGCCATTTTTAACCAATGTCCATGGTTCTTTTTCGGTCATATATTCATTTCCAATTGCCCAAAGTGAACGCAAAGCAAACACTGAATCACGTAATTCGCATTTATCCAATGCATCGGTTAATTCTTTTAATTTTTCATTAATTTTTGATGTTAATTCTTTGTCTGATGCACCAGATTTAGGAACAATATTACCAAAATTTTTTGCAGATAATTTACATACGCGTGATACAAAATTTCCCAACATCCCATTTAAATCTTTGTTAACAATATCTGCAAAACGGGTAATTGTAAAATCGGTATCATCTGTTTCTGGGGCAGATGCCAAAAGTGTATAACGCCAACAATCACTTGGGGCATCTTTGATTGCGTCTATCAAAAATATTCCATTACCAGTTGATTTAGATATTTTTGCACCATTGAAATTCATAAAATTAACAGCTTTTAATACATCAACTGTTTTCCAGTTGTCATTCATGGCTAATTCTTGAGATGGAAAAAATACAGCATGAAACGAAACATTGTCTTTGCCCATAAATTGTGTGTAATGACAATCTGGGTTTTTCCACCACGATTCCCAATCTTTATTTGCAGCCTGGGAAATCGAAACATAACCCCATGGTGCATCAAACCATACATAAAAAACTTTGCCTTCAAATCCTGGTTTGTTAACTGGGATGCCCCATTTTAAATCACGGGTGATGGGCGTGTCGTGCAAACCTTCGCTTAACCATTTGTTTGCAATTGCTGTTGCTGTTTTTGGCCAGCCTTGTCTTGAATCAACCCATTGTTTAAGTTTATCTTGCATTGCGCTTAATTTGAAATAAAGATGTTTGGTTTCTCTCATTTCAACTGGTGATTTTGGGTCTTCTGCGCTGTGTGGATTAATTAATTCAGCAGGGTCTAATGATGCACCGCATTTTTCACATTCATTTCCATATGCGTGGTCGTATCCACATTTTGGGCATGTGCCGATAACATAACGGTCAGCTAAAAATCTTTTTTCATGAACAGAATATGGTTGCATTGATGATTTTTCTTCAATCATACCTTGTTCATCCAGACGATTAAACAAATCGTGAATCAGTTTTTCGTGTAATTGCGTATGTGTGCGACCAAATACATCAAAAGATAAATTAAAATCACGAACAGATTGTGCGTGTAATGCACGATATTTATCAACATATTCTTCAATAGGCATATTTTCTTTGCGGGCACCAATTTCAGATGTTGTTCCGTGTTCGTCGCTGCCACACACAAATAAAACATCACGCGACATAGCACGGCAAAAACGTGCATAAACATCACTTGGCAACAAACAACCAATTAAATGTCCGATATGCAAATTGTTATTTACATATGGTAATGCCGATGTAATAAGATATTTTTTTGCCATTTTTTGTGCCCTTTGTGTTTTATGCCTGTATATTCTAGTATATAAAAATCATAAATCAAATTTTTAATAAAAAAATCCGCCATCGGCGGTTGATAGTAATAAAAAACTTTGGTTGGTGGTATTGGACTTTCTGGGTTCTGATCGTATAATCACATCAGAGATATTGTTTGATTATAATAAAAAACCAATAAAAAGACCCACAAAAGCCAGAAAATATCAAAATAAAATAAATAACAAAGTTTGCAGATACACGATTAAACAAACTCTTTCAGTCAAATATATTGTGAAAAAATTATCAAAATCTAAAAGAGATTAATCTTTGTTTTTACACCGGTATTTTGGTAAAAGATGCATAATTATATTTACTTTCAATTATTGGTATTTTATAATGGAATTGAATCCAATGGGAATTGGGTTCAGGGCTGTGATAAGCTCTTTTACTCTGGTGCGAAAGCATCGTAATCTGATGTTATCGGTGCCTTTTGCGCCGTTATCATCCCTGACTTATGGTCGGGGGGTCGTAGCTATACAACAGGGCTTTTGCCTAAAAACTACGGAATCAATGAGTAAATGATTTATCAACTCCCTGACCGCCAATATTCCCTTGGCGGTTTTATTTTTACTAACTGAAATCTCGCTGTAGCTATTTGGCGAAAGCGGAACGGGGGAGAATATGAAACGATTATTATTCATCATATCTGCATTATCTATATGCACTGTCGCAATCGCAGATCAAATAACAATAAACTGGGGTGTGGATAGTTCAATATACGATACTACAACATGTGAAATTGTTGGTGATGTCGCTTTGCCAACAACACCAACAAAACGCGGATATATCTTTCGTGGTTGGCAAAAGAATTATAATAGGGGCACATTTGATAATTGGTCATCTGTCCCAAGCAATACCAATCAATATTCAGCAGACACTAATGATAACAGAACACCGTTAGAAAATGATTATATAATTGTAAGAGATGCGAGTTTATATTCTGCACCAATATTGATCAGATATAATGGCTCCACACATACATTTTATTTAGATATAGAAGGTGAAAAATATTTTGATATCCCGCGTGGTAGAATCGCTGGCCAATACGGTAAGAAAGGTCAAATACTTGTCAGGACATGGGGTGAAGAAACAGGTCGGTTTGATATTTATGCGGGATTAGATAAATATATAACAAAAACAATTGGAGGAACTCCACTAGATAACGGCGGATGGATAGGTGGTGGAAGTAGAGGCGATACAAATTGTTCCTTTGTTGTATATACGGTAGATTATAAGTATCAAGGAAGTTGGAAATTTATATATCGTGAGAATTGGGAAATATACGGTAAAAATGGTTGGCAACCATCAGAACAAATAATCAGTGAATAATATGAATTTTATACCGATAATTTTTATCGCTGTGATACCAACTTTTGTGTTAGCTGATGATTTATATACAAATGATATTGTCGGTGGTTGTGGTGATGCGTATTATTTCAATGCTGAATTTGAGCCGATTAGTTATACATGTTCGTCTGGAACATATTTACCGGCGGGGGCAATATCATGTCAAGCATGCCCAAATACACATACTTGTAATGGCGGAACATTTTCTTTTGATGCGAATCATACGCAGGGTTTATCATATGGTGATGTTTTGGTGACTGATGCGATTGGTAGTTGTTCTTCTGCGTTTACACAAAATTATTCTGCCGTATTTGAACCAATAACTTATGTTTGTCCTGCTGGATATTATTTACCTGCCGGCGAAGATTGGGTAAATGATACAGAAGGCTGTCGCACATGTCTGAATGATAACTATTGTGCCGGCGGAACATACACATTCAACGAAACAACTGCTCAGGGTATAACCCCATGTCCATCTGTACACCCTTTTGCACCGGCTGGTATGTGGCAACAATCACAATGCGGACGGAAATTACATATAGCCGACGATGTTTTATATATGCCCCAACAACAAGCCAATCCGACAGTGCACCAATTACATATAAGTTATAACGATGTTACATATTCAGCAAATGCGGTGTTGCGTGATATGACACCGGGGGCTGATTTTCCAAAAGTATCTGCCGGTGCAACAAAAGGATTACACATAAAGATACACGAAACCATAAACGGTATAGAAGACGATTATGAGTATTTGATATGTGATGATTCTGTTTGCCCAAATCAATAGTCATTGTTGTGCGTACCATACCGAAACTACGAAAATAAAAATCCCCAGATAACCGGGGAAAATTTCTGGTGGGTGGTATTGGGTTGGCTCGCACACACATTTTATGTGTGGCTGTGCCGCATTCGTAATGTGTTTGCTGCATTTTATTTGCAAACACAAACTCATTGTCGAACCAAAAAACTTCGTTTATTGTTTTTTGCCGTATAACCAAGAATCAAAACAAAAAAACAGGACACAAAGTCCCGTTTTTTTATTTTGGTGGGTGGTATTGGGTTGGCTCGCACACACATTTTATGTGTGGCTGTGCCGCATTCGTAATGTGTTTGCTGCATTTTATTTGCAAACACAAACTCATTGTCGAACCAAAAAACTTCGTTTATTGTTTTTTGCCGTATAACCAAGAATCAAAACAAAAAAACAGGACACAAAGTCCCGTTTTTTTATTTTGGTGGGTGGTATTGGGCTCGAACCAACGACCTCCACGATGTCAACGTGACGCTCTAGCCAACTGAGCTAACCACCCAAAACTTGTTTTGTTCTTCAAGTGATATTGGACTCGAACCAACGACCTTTACGATGTCAACGTGACGCGGCTCGCCAACTGAGATAACCACCCAAAGCACAACGATTATAACACCTAAATTCTTATTTGCAATAAAAAATCCGGCATGCGCCGGTATTTTTAATACATAGTTTGCAAAATATGTTTACTTTTATCAATATTAGATAGCATTTTACCACTGCCCACAGCAACACACGCCATTGGATTATCAACCAAAAATGCAGGTAATCCAGTTGCGGCACGGATAGCGACATCAAGACCGCGTAAAAGTGAACCGCCACCAGTCATGGCAATACCCAAATCTGCAATATCTGCGGATAATTCAGGCGGTGTTGATTCAAGTGCAAGATGAACAGTGCTGATAATTTTAGATACAGTTTGTGACAAAGCGGTTGCGATTTGTGATTCTGTGATAACGGTTTCACGTGGTGTGCCACTCATCAAATCGCGTCCTTTGATTTTCATTGTTAATTCGTTTGTCTTGTCTTTTGGCATAATGGCTGTGCCGATTTTCTTTTTAATTTCTTCAGCAGTATTTTCACCAATCAACAAGTTTTTGTTTTTACGGACATAATCAATGATGTCTTCGTCCATTTGATCGCCAGCCGTACGCACAGCATTTGAATAAACAATACCGCCCAAAGACATAACTGCAACTTCGGTTGTACCACCACCAATGTCTAAAACCATAGATCCAAGTGGTTTATCAACCGGAAGCCCTGCCCCAATAGCGGCCGCAGTTGATTCTTCGACAATATACACACGACGCGCACCAGCGGCATCAGCTGCTTCTTGAATAGCACGTCTTTCCACAGGTGTTGCACACGATGGAACGCAAATAATAATAAGAGGTGCTGTTAAAAGATTTCTTTGATGAACTTTGCGAATAAAATATTTAATCATTTCTTCGGCGACTTCAAAGTCTGCGATAACACCATCACGAAGAGGTCTTACCGCGCTGATTGTTCCAGGTGTACGACCAAACATTTGTTTTGCTTCAGCACCGACAGCCAGAATTTCTTTGCGGCCTTGTAATCTGTTTTCTTGAACCGCTACAACAGAAGGTTCATTCAAAACAATACCGCGACCTTTGACATAAATCAAAGTGTTTGCGGTGCCCAAATCAATTGCCATGTCTGCAGAAAAAAACTTTAATAACCAATTGTACATTTATTAAATCCCTTGGCTTGGTTGTTCGCATTATAAAACAGGGTTAAAAAAAATCAAGCCTGTATCGTAATTTTTGCTTTTTTGTTTGCTTTTGCATTTATTCTGGTATAATCCGGGCATTATGAAAAGAAAAACAATACGTAATCACAAAGATTTTTTAACAACGCCCGATGATCCATCGGTTGCAAATTTTTTCTTTGTAATCAAAATGAAAGATGCGGTTAAAAAAGATGCAAGATACGGTGTTATTGCATCAAAACGTGTTTTTAAACTTGCAACACAAAGAAATCGTGCAAAGCGTTTATTGCGCGATTGGGTCGCGTTTAATGAAAATTTAATGTTGCCGACCAAAGACTATATTTTTATTGCACGCAGTGGTATTTTTAGCTGTGAACGCGATATTGGCCGCAGTAAAATGGCGCATTTATTAAAAAAACTTTCCAAATGAAAAATGATTTTTTAACAAAGCTGGGTTGTGGTTTTGTCAGATTTTATCAAGTTTGTATATCGCCATTTATTGGCGGACGTGTAGCATGCAGATTTATTCCAACGTGCAGTGAATATACAAAACAAGCTATTGAAAAATATGGTTTAATTCGTGGGATTTGGTTGGGAATAAAACGTATATCGCGTTGTCGACCTGGGGGTGGATGCGGATATGATCCTGTACCTTGACTTAAAAATTCATTGTGGTAAAATCATATAATATATGTAAATAAAAAGGATTTATTATTATGTCATCTTTTAGATCAACAGTTGAAAATATGTCCAAATTAATGGATGAAATGGGCATAACAGAATTAGATTTAGAACGTCAACTGTTTTTGGGTTTATATCGTAAACATATTCATTTGTCTAAACAACAAGCTGTCGCTGCGGCACCTGTGGGTTTTGTTCAATCAAATTGCAAAGTAAATGCAGATGAAAAAATTTCTGGTCATGTATTAAAATCACCAATGGTTGGTGTTGCATATCTTGCCCCAGAACCAGGTGCAAAACCTTTTGTAAAAATTGGCAGCGAAGTCAAAGCGGGTGATACCGTTGCATTGGTTGAAGCAATGAAAACTTTTAATCCAATCAAGTCTGATATTGATGGTGTGGTCAAACAAATTTTGGTTGCAGATGGTGCGGCTGTTGAATTTGATACGCCAATTATTGTAATTGAATAATGGATGTATTATGCCACAAATTAAAAAAGTATTAATTGCCAATCGTGGGGAAATTGCATTACGTGTTATTCGTGCATGTCGTGATATGGGTATACGGACTGTCGCAGTTTATTCAACGGCTGACAGGGATGCAATGCATGTTAAATTGGCCGACGAATCTGTATGTATTGGTCCCGCACAATCTTCTGAATCTTATTTAAATGAATCTGCGATATTGACGGCGGCATTGTTAACGAATGCAGATGCGATTCATCCAGGATATGGATTTTTGTCAGAACGTGCGGATTTTGTTGACAAAGTTGAACAACATGGCCTTATCTGGATTGGACCTAACAGTGATATGATTCGTAAAATGGGGGACAAAGTCAATGCAAAACAGACTGCAATAAAATGTGGTTTGCCTGTTGTTCCAGGAAGTGATGGTGCATTGCGTGATATCGAAGATGCGCTTGTTTGGGCTGATAAAATCGGATACCCTGTTATGATCAAGGCCGCGTCTGGTGGTGGCGGTCGTGGTATGCGTGCAATAAACAATGCAAATGAATTGCGCGAAGCGTTTCCAATTGTAAAGGCTGAATCTAAATCTGCATTTGGTGATGATACGCTTTATATGGAAAAATTATTATTGCATCCACGTCATATTGAATTTCAAGTTTTGGGTGATAAATATGGTAATGTTGTGATTTTTGGTGAACGCGATTGTTCGCTGCAACGCAAAAATCAAAAGGTTATGGAAGAATGTCCGGCGGCTGTGTTAACACAAAAACAACGCGATGATATGATTGAAATTTGTAAAACTGCGGCCAAGAAAATGAAATATACAAATGCCGGGACTTTTGAATTTATGTTCGAAGATGGCAAATTTTATTTCTTGGAAATGAATACACGTTTGCAGGTGGAACATCCCGTAACCGAAATGGTTTATGGTATTGATTTGGTGCGTGAACAAATTCGTATTGCTGCTGGTGAAAAGTTGGGTTATACACAATCGAATTTAAATCCGCATGGACACGCGATAGAATTTCGTATAAATGCTGAAGATCCAGAAACTTTTATTCCAAATCCAGGTAAAATAACATTATATGCGCCATCTGGTGGTTTGGGGGTTCGTGTAGATTCTGCGGCATATACTGGATATACAATTTCGCCAACATACGATTCAATGATTGCAAAATTGATAATTCATGCACAATCAAGACCGGCATGTATAATGCGTGCAACGCGTGCGCTGGATGAATTTGTTATCGAAGGAATCAAAACAACAATTCCATTACAAAAGAAATTATTGGAAAATTCTGATGTTCGTCAATTAAAGACAGATAATCATTGGTTGGAACATTTTTTAGAATCTGAAAAGAAAGAAAATGCAGAATAAAAAAACCGGTATTTACCGGTTTTTTTTGATATATAATTTTGTATATTCAATAATTGTTTTTGTAATT
>CALYRP010000034.1 GCA_945483255.1 uncultured Pseudomonadota bacterium | reverse complement strand
CGGGGTCAATTTTGACATATAAAAAAATAAAAAACAAGAAAAAATTATATTTTTTAAAAAATAATTTATTTTTCACGACGCTGTATTTTCTTACGTGTTGTATATCCGGTCGCATAAAACCAATCGTCTATCATGGAAAGTATGGTTTCCATATATCGCGCAATTTCACGTGGGGAATTGTGATATTTACATTCGTTTAATATCTGGTTTAATTCTTGGGCAATAAAAGATAATATTTGCGTATGTTGCGGATCAAGAACTTCTATCTTGTCAGATTTATAAAGCAAATCTTCCAACATATTTAATTGTTTTCGTAGCGCACGCAGATAACGCGCATCCAGATTTAATTTCTTGTAATTCAGTTTTATATCTTGCATAGGGACTTCGATACGGTCAATACCTATTATATTTTTCATTTGTGTCAATATTCGAAACAAATAATTATCCAAAGTATTTATCAATGTCGTGCGTTGCTGTTTATTCACACGCCGCGTTATCAAAAAATTAGAATAATCATAAAACAAAAACACCAATGGAATCGCCAAAAGTGACGCCGCCACATTATCCATCAAATCAATCCAGCCCGCATCATGCAGGTAATCTTGGGATATATCGAACACGATAATACCGCCCGCAATAGACAATACGTATGGTATCGATTTAACAAGAAAATGTATCAAAGTCATGCCCATTATTATACACCCCACCCTACTTTTTTAACACAGGAACAAAAACCCATAAAAAAGCATCCATACCCTTGAACCCCGGCTAAAAAAATGTTATAATTATAATACTGTATGGATAAACCATGGGATGCATATTATGTCAATGTCTGTAAAAGAATATTTATTGCTTTATTTCCGCCAAAGACATTTTGATAAAATGCCAGATGCAATCCGTGCACAATTTAATGCGTACGCTAAAAACGATGATTTTCGTGGTGATATGAAATCCTGGAAACGGGATTTAATGGGACATCCCTTGCCAGATGCAAATATTGAATTGGATAATTCTGGTTGGGAATCCCTGTATAAATCATTTCAGGTGGCATTTATCACAATGTCCGCAGACAAAAATTCTTTTAAAGAAAATAAAGACGCAACAGAATTTTTAGACACTTATTTTGGTGATAACACAAAGACATTTTCGTTATCTCCTATTGATCATACGATTCGAACATCCATATCGGACTTTATCGCGTCTGTTATAAACGCCAAGAACAGTTTTTCCTTGTTTAGCGATATGTTCAGTGATGATTATGATGAATACAAAATTTTTGTAAAATCATTGAACAAAGGCGAATATGAATCAAACCCATCGGTTCGAAAAAAACTGGTACATATTGTTTCGATTTTGGCACGCAGATTGGAATACGGCGATATATATAATGACACATTGCGTGCTAAATTGGAAAATCTGGATTTAAACGGGATTATTAATGGATTAAACCAAGATTCTGCTGTTAATCCCACAAAATTAAGACAATTCAAAGCAGAATATCAACATATTTTAAATACTCTGCATGACAACACAAAGATTTATGATGTATTTAAACAATTTGATAATGGAAAGATATCAAAGCAACTGGACGAAGCGATTGCAAAAACAGATTATACCGGAAAGATAACCGAGAAAGATTACATTCCGCCAAAGCGCAATGATGAAAAAACAAAGTGGCAGGAAATCGAAGGTAAAATCAAAGATACTTATAACGATATATTAAAAAAATACACAACAGCACATCGCGACAGAATATTTATAAAATCAACGGCAAAGACTATATTTGGCGCATTAGATGGTGCGGGCATTAAACCGACTGACGGGATTAAGGGAATACTGGAAAAATCGTCAAAAATCGCAGAAAAGTTGAAATATAAATCTCCAACTGCGGCGGACCATTTTGATTGGTTTGTAAAAATAATGAACGATTTCAAGGACACAATGCCAAAGGCTTTCGAAGGTGCATTACGCAACGGTCATCAAATGAAACGCGTCATTGAAGAAATGGCAATAGAAGCTGCCGCAAAAGGCGAAGTCCAGAAAGCCAAAACCGCGATGGAGGTTTTGTCCGTTATGCGATACGGTCTGTTCACCAGCCGCACGATGGATGCCATAAATAAAACCGATGTAAATATATTTTCTGATGGTAAATTGTCGTGGAATAAAAACGAAGGTATTCAATTTGTCACTAATGCGCTTGATAAAACATTAAAATTTGGTATTCAAACGGCTGGGTATGCAACAACCGCACTTGTTAACAAAATAAGACGCACTGGGACAGAATTTAACCACAGTGGTGAATTACAAAAGAAAGCCACCCAATGGGAAACAGATAACACAAACAATAAAAATTTTGCCGAACAACAAAAACGTCGACAAAACAGAAACGAAAACGCTGAAATAAAAAGATTAAGATTGCATAAACGCAGTCTGGGCATTACAAATATTCGCCAATCTGAAAGACTTTTGCGCAACAACCGCACAATCGAAGACCAACAAAGACAAGACTTTGAAAATGCGAAAACTGCGTTGGAACCATTGCAAAACATAGAAAATGATTTTCAAAGCATTAAAGATTTGGAACAGACTGTTAAGGACTGTCAAACGAATATAACAAATCTGGAAACACAATTAAATGCAATTCCGAACCCTGCCCCGGACCAAATACAAGAGGCAACCGCAGAACAATTACGGAATGATTGGGCCAAGGAAAAACAAGCCCTGCTCGAAGCGCAAAAAAATCTTAGCGATTCAAACGCCCAAATGGCGACAAAATATGCGCCAACAACACTGGCCGCAGAATACACCAGAATTCATACGCCTGCGTTTGGCGGCGCGTTAAGTCCATACGATTTGGCATTACAACAAAAAAACAATGCAGAAGCGACTTTACAGGCAACGCAATCTGCGAACGATAATCTTGAACAACGCATATCCGAATATCGTTCCGACAAGGAATCAATCGAAGCGCACAAAGAAAACATCCGTCGCAGAAACGAAGAATTTGCCAAATGGGACGACACCCATAAAAACGATTATCTTGAATTGATGGCGTATTGGGATTTCTTGCAAACTGGGAATACAAAGAACTTGTTCCATCTAAGCACCAAAAAATTACAAGCAAAAATGGATGCAAAACAGGCATCAGGCAAAACAAGAATGGAAGAAGCCTATATTCAATGGAAACTTCAACATTCTTACACCGCGTAAAGTTTATTATTGAAACACATAAAATCATTTGCTATTGTTATCCGCGTAAGTTAACTAAAAGGATAACATATGTACATACTTGCTTTGAATTGTGGTTCATCATCCCTGAAATATCAGGTTTTTGATGCGGATACTAAACAGGCCATCGTTGGTGGAAATGTTGAAAAAATCGGTTTGCCTGATTCTTTTGTAACACAAAAATATCCAGACGGCACAAAAGAAAAGAAAGAAACATCTATGCCTGATCACAAGGAAGCTTTAAGCGTAGTTATGCACATGTTACGCGACCGCGCATCCATTGATATGAACGAAATTGCCGGTGTTGGTCATCGTGTTGTTATGGGTGGCGATAAATTTGCATCTTCTGTTGAAATTACTGATGATGTTATCAAAACTTTGAATGAATTGACACCATTGGCACCTTTGCATAACCCAAGTGGTGTTTTGGGAATTATCACTGCACAACAATTGTTGCCAAACGCAAAACAAGTTGCTGTATTCGATACTGCGTTCCATCAAACAATGAAACCAGTGTCATACCGTTATCCTGTTCCAACAGAATGGTACACTGAATTAGGCGTTCGCAGATACGGTTTCCATGGAACATCTCATTTGTATGTTTCTAAACGCGCCGCGGCAATGTTGGGCAAACCAGCCAGTGAATGCAATTTGATTACTGCACACATTGGTTCGGGTGCATCTATTACTGCTATCCGTAATGGTGTATCTGTTGATACATCTATGGGTATGACACCAACCGCTGGGTTGGTAATGGGAACACGTTGCGGTGATATCGACCCATCGATTCCATCATATGTTGCCGCGCGCAAGGGTGTATCCATTGAATTGGTTCAAAATGAATTGAATAAAAAATCTGGTTTGATGGGTATTACAAAATGCTATTCTGATCGTCGCGATATTGAAGAAAACAAAGATTCAAACGATGACTGCAAATTGGCCATTGAAATGGAAGCGCAAAATGTAAAGAAATACATTGGCGCATATATGGCAGAACTTGGTCATGTTGATGCATTGGTATTCACCGCAGGTGTTGGTGAAAACGACGATTATTTGCGTGAAAAATTCTGTGAAGGATTAGAAGAATTAGGAATCAAATTGGACAAGGAAGCAAACAAAACTGCCCTGGCCCGCAAAGGTGTTGACCAAGCTGTCATCAGCACACCTGATTCCAAAGTCAAAATCTTTATGATTGCAACCAACGAAGAATTAGTTATCGTCGAAGATACATTGGCGATCATGAACGGCACATACAATGCCGACCATTTGAAAATGGATTATTCATTTGCAAAATAATGAACACAATCTAAAAAACAACCGCCTATATGGGCGGTGTTTTTTATTGAAATAAAATGCCTTTTTCTGCTACATTTGTGGTATGGATAATGAAATATTTGATTTTTTCAACACCGATTTACAATTCATACATGGCGTGGGGCCGGTATTGGCATCCAAATTCAACGAAGTGTTGGGTGGTCGACGGGTGCTGGATTTCTTGCTGCACATTCCGTCATATGTGCGACCACGTGAAATTCTGGATTCGGTTGTAGGCGCACAAAATGGCGACACAATCACAATTTCGTTACAGATAAAATCGCATAAAAAAGGCGGTGTTTTCCGTGGTCGTCGCGCCCCAACACAAATTGTGTGCGCTGATAAATTTGCCGCGCCCGTTACAATCCAGTTTTTTAACACTAAATTCCTTGATTATTGGACCGAAAAATTACCGATTGGCGCGTGGCGAATTGTAAGTGGAAAATTAGATTTCAATTCTCGCGGTGCAATTATCAATCATCCTGATTTTATCGAAACGCCTGAAAACGCATACAAGATTCCTGCGCATCAGGCGATATATCCATCAGGCGAAGGGTTAACCCAGAAAAACTTTGCAAATGTTCGTGATGAAATTTTCAAAATAATGCACGAACGTATTGCCACATATAAACTCAGCGAACGCATGATGGAATTATTGGACGCATTGGAACATGTTCATTTTCCAGAAAGCAATGATGACCTGGCGCCGAACGGGACATATGTTGCTAAATTGGCATATTCTGAATTATTGGCACATCAAAGTGCGATTGCAATTAATCGACGCATGCGCATTTCACAAAAGAATACCAGACCTGTTCGTGAATCAAAGAAAAACCTGGTTGATAAATTTTATGAAATATTGCCGTTCCAATTAACCGGGGCACAACAACGCACGATTGATGAAATATTTGCCGATTTTAAAAAGCCGGTTCCAATGATGCGTCTGGTCCAGGGCGATGTAGGTTCTGGAAAAACAATGGTTGCGATGGCGGCGGCGGTAAAAATGGCGGAAAGTGGCGCACAAACGGTTATTTTGGCACCGACAGACACTTTGGCACAACAACATTTTGCAAAATTACAACCAATGTGTGAAAAATTGGGGCTTTATTGCGATATATTAACCGGACGTGACAAAGGTGCACCACGTCGCGAAAAATTAATATCTTTGAAATCAGGTCGCACAAAAATCGCAATTGGCACACACGCCCTTTTCAGCAATGATGTCGAATACAAAGATTTGGGATTGGTTATAATTGACGAACAACACCGATTTGGTGTAGACCAAAGATCCGCCATACGCGCCAAGGGTAATAATCCAGACATGTTGGCATTGTCTGCGACCCCGATTCCAAGAACGCTTTCCATGACCGTATATGGCGATATGGATATTTCAATTATTAATGAAAAGCCCGCTGGTCGTATGCCGATAAAGACATCTAAATTACCAATTGCACGCGCTGATGCACTGATTGAACGCATAAAACCACAAATCGATAATGGGGCAAAGGTTTTCTGGGTATGCCCGTTGGTTGCAGAATCAGAAAATTCCGACATGATGGCCGCCGAAGCACGTTTTAACGAATTAAATAAACATTTCCCAGGCACTGGTCTTTGTCATGGTCAAATGGATAAAAAACAACGCGACGGTGTTATGAACGAATTTGCAGATGTTAATTCCAAAATGCGCGTTTTGGTTTCAACCACAGTTATAGAGGTTGGTATCGATGTTCCATCCGCAACAATTATGGTTATTGAAAACGCAGAAAGATTTGGTCTGGCCGCCCTGCACCAATTACGCGGACGCGTGGGACGCGGTTCTAAACAATCGTTCTGTATTTTATTATATGGCAACAATGTATCGCCAGACGGGATAAAAAGATTAGATGTGTTATGCGAAACAGACGATGGTTTTGTTATTGCCGAACAAGATTTAATGATGCGTGGCGTTGGCGAGTTATTGGGAACAAAACAAAGTGGTTGGATACAATATCATTTTGTAAATTATCGTGAACACAGGGATTTGTTCAAATTGGCACAAACGGCGGCCATGAATAATAATGATGATGACGCGGTTTGGGCAAAAACTTTGCGTCGTATATTTAATTGTTCAACAATCGCAGGTGCATAAATGAAACGAATATTAACATTTTTATTTTCAATATTATTTGTGTTCAATGCGGGTGCTGCAACCCTGATTAACGATACAGAAATTGAAAAAGAAATCACTGAAATCATTTTACCGATTGCACGCGCCGCAAACATCCCGGAAAACCGTTTAAAAATATATATCGTTCGCGATGACGATTTTAATGCCTTTGTCCGCGGTGGCGAAGATGTTTTTGTTTATACAGGTCTGCTTAAACAAATAAAGAACCCAAACGCGTTGCGTGCGGTGGTTGCGCACGAAATGGGACACACCATTGGCGGTCATATGGTTCAAATGTCTGCACGTATGCATGATGAAATGGTTCGCACCATGATAATTCAGGCATTGGGTGTCGGGTTAATGGTTGCCGGCGGAAATCCAACCGCAGGCGTTGGTGTTATGGCTGGGGCATCCGGGATTGCACAACAATCAATGCTGTCTTTTTCACGTGACGAAGAACGCATGGCAGACGATATGGCGGTTGATTTAATGATGAAAGCAAACAAAAACCCAAATGGTCTGGTCGAAGTATTTGAACAAATGCGCGAAATGCATGGCGCAATAGAATCAAAAATTAATCCAAATCGTATCAATCACCCATTAACCAACGAACGCATCAATAATACAAAAACAAAAATCGCAAAAATTAAAAAAATTCCGCAAGCATCGCAATCTGTTACCGATAAAGAAAATGCAGGATATGAAATATTGCGCGCTAAATTAATCGGGTATCTGGATACAGATAAAAATGTAATAACAAAATATCCATATTCAAACAAAAGTGATGCCGCGATTTATGCACGCGCAATCGCAAATATGCGCGCCGGCGATTTAAAGACCGCCAAGACAGGCACGCAAACATTAATCAAACGTCAGCCCAACAATCCTTATTTTTACGAATTATTGGGCGATATAGAATATCAATTTGGCGCATATGATGACAGTGTTAACGCGTATGAAAAATCTTTGGAATTATCCAAAAATGCGCCACAAATTGAAACCGCATTGGCATTGGTACTTAGCGAACGCGACAAACCCGGGGACCGCGAACGTGCAACAGAACTTTCCAAACGCGTTATATTAAACGAACCATCGCCTTTGGCATATTGGATATTGGCGCGTGTGACAATGGATGGTGAATCTGATTGGGCAATGGCCGAATTTTACAATATGAACGGCGATAAAAAGAACGCACAAAAATATGCAAAATCTGCCCAGAAAAAATCAAAGAAAGATTCCCCCGAATATATCAAATCCGGCGATATATTAAAAAAATAAAAATCCCCTTGCAAGTTAACGAATTTATTCCCATAATAATGACGTGTAAAACACAAAAGGAGATAAAATGAAAAAATTAATCTTGGCATTGTTTGCTGTATTAACATTGGCTGCCTGCACAGGTTCATATAAATCTGGTAATTGTGAATATGATTTCTTGCTTCACAAAGATATTTCTATTTCTAAATTGATTAACAGCTGCGGCAAATAATCATAAATACCAAAACAAAAACCGCCCGTTTGGGCGGTGTTTTTTTATTATCCAACCAATTTTTGCCACAGGGTTTGTTTCTTTTTCTGTTGCTTTTTAATTGGTTTACGATGACGTGGCGCGGTTGTTGTTACACGCTTTGCGTCAACATGTTGTGCGTTTTTCTTTTTTGCATCTGTGGATGGTTCGTGTGCATCCAAAACATCATCTGTTTTAACATTTTCAGCCATAACACGTTGAATTGAATATTGGTCAATATTCATCAAACTGTCATCACCAACAATAACAATTTCTGTTTCGAATTCTTTTTCCATCGCCGCCAATTCAGCGCGTTTTTGATTTAACAGATAAATCGCAACATCACTTGGCACGGTCATAATGATTTTTGCTGCAGCCTTGGCCAACAATTTTTCTTGTAAATGACGGAACAAAATAATTGCTGCCGTTTGAATAGATGGCACAACGCCTGCCCCCATACAATGTGGGCAAACGACATACGAAGATTCGATGAAAGATGAACGCAATCTTTGACGCGACAACATCATAACACCAAATGCATTAATTTTTGCAACCTGGGTGCGTGCGCGGTCGCGTTTCATGATTTCACGCATTTTTTGTTCCAGTTTGTGATTATTCTTTTCTTCTTCCATGTCGATAAAGTCAATCGCAACGATACCAGCCAAATCGCGTAAACGTAATTGCAATGCAATTTCTTCGGCGGCTTCCAAGTTAGTATTAAGTGCTGTTTGTTCGATATCTTTTTCTTTTATCGCACGAGATGAATTAACATCGATTGTAACCATGGCTTCTGTTTGGTTAATAACGATTGAACCCCCAGAAGGCAATACAACGTATGGTCCA
>CALYRP010000033.1 GCA_945483255.1 uncultured Pseudomonadota bacterium | reverse complement strand
TTTATTGTGTACAATTCAGGGGATACAAATGGGGTTTATTATGCATATTGAATTGGGTAAAAATATTGATACGCGTGAAATGGAATCCAAAATACAAAAATTTTGGGATGAAAACCATTTTTGGGATAACGATGTGGACAGTAATAAAAAGTCTTTCTGTATTATGATGCCACCGCCAAATGTGACTGGTAATCTGCATATGGGACATGCTTTGGATAACGTGTTGACTGATATTATTTGTCGTTATAAAAGAATGGATGGGTTTGATGTGTTATGGCAACCAGGGACAGATCATGCATCTATTGCAACCCAATTATTAGTTGAACGCGATTTGTCAAAACGCGGGATAAACCCAAATACTTTAAGTTTGAACGAAAAATTAGATGCAGCATGGACTTGGAAGGCGGACAAGGGTGGTCAAATTATAAACCAATTACATATCTTGGGGGTAACGCCTGTGTGGAAACGCGAAAGATTCACCATGGACGAAGGTTTGTCACGTGCAGTTACGAAATTATTCGTTAAAATGTATAACGAAGGTTTGATATATCGCGAAAAACGTCTTGTTAATTGGTGCCCAAAACAACAGACATCCGTTTCTGATTTGGAAATTGATACCCGTGAAGAAAACGGAAAATTCTATTATTTTAATTATCCACTTAAAGATGGGGGATTTATTGAAATTGCTACAACGCGTCCAGAAACATTGTTTGGCGATAAAGCGATAGCGGTTCATCCGGAAAATGAAAAATTAAAACATTTAATCGGAAAAACAGCCGTTATTCCATTAACGGATATTAAAATTCCTGTTATTGGGGACGAACATGCGGATCCTGAAAAGGGGACTGGTGCGGTAAAAATTACACCTGCGCACGATTTTGACGATTATGAAGTTGGGCTTCGTCATAATCTTGAACCGCTTTGTATTTTAACAAAAGATGCGAAATTAAATGATGAGTCTGTTGTGCCAGAAAAATACCGTGGCATGGACAGATATGTTGCACGAAAGGCCATCGTTGAAGATTTAGAAGCAGCCGGTTTAATGGTTAAAATCGAAGATAAAATTATTCCAACACCATATTCAGAACGTGGCGGTGTGCCGGTTGAACCAATGTTGTCTGATCAATGGTTCGTTGATGCTGCGACTTTGGCACAACCAGCTATCAAAGCAGTTGAAGAAGGCAAAATTAAATTCTTGCCAGAACACAGATATAATTTGTTTATGGCATGGATGAAAAATATTCGACCATGGACAATTTCTCGTCAATTGTGGTGGGGACATCATATACCGGCTTGGTATGATGATGAAGGCAATGTTTATGTCGCAGAAACAGAAGATGACGCAATAAAACAATCTGGTGGCAAAACATTGACACGTGATAAAGATGTTTTGGATACTTGGTTTTCATCGGGGCTTTGGCCGTTTTCAACATTGGGTTGGCCAGATGAAACATTGGAATTGAAAAAATATTATCCAACAGATTTATTATATACGGGTGCAGACATTATCTTTTTCTGGGTTGCACGTATGATAATGATGGGTATATATGTAATGGGCGATGTTCCGTTCCATACTGTTAATTTCCATGGCCTTGTTCGTGATTCAAAGGGACAAAAAATGTCCAAAACCAAAGGTAATGGAACCGACCCATTGGACAGTGTGGCAAAATTTGGTGCGGATGCGTTGCGTTATTGGATCGCAACTGCCCCAATTGGAACAGATTTAAGATACAGTGATGATGAAGTTAAACGTGGTTCAAAATTATTAACAAAACTTTGGAATGCATCAAAATATGTTTTGATGAATTTGACTGATTTTGATCCAAAAACTGCGCAACAGATACCGGTTTCTGAAAGATTTATCGAAGATAGATGGGTGTTATCTGAATTAAATAAAACAATAAACGAAACCCGTAAAAATTTAGATAAATACGATAATTATAATTCTCGTTCGGCGATTGATTCATTTTTCTGGGATATATTCTGTGATCAATATTTGGAATTTATCAAAGACAGATTCTGGACACCTGAAAAATACAGCGCGCAATCTAAATTGTCTGCACAATGGACATTGTTCGAAGTGTTGCGTGCAATCATCGGACTTTATGCGCCATTTATTCCATTTATCACCGAAGAACTATGGCAAAAAATCTATAAAGATTTCGAAGGCGGCAACACTTTACATTTAACACAATATCCTGTTGCAAAAGAAGAATGTGATACCGATGTTTCACAAATGGGGATTGCGCTGGATATTTTGAAAAATGTTCGTGGGCTTCGTACGGAACGCAAAATCGGTAATGGCGCAAAACTGGAAACCCTGACAATTCCAAGCGACACACCAGAGGTTTTACATGGGCTTATTAAATCTGCGGCGCGTGCAAACAATATTGTTTTGGGAAAAGAAACAGATTTCGTTGTTGTTCAAAATAATGAATAATCACTAAACCCTAGGAGAGAAGTCATGGCAACAAAACTGGTTGAAGAACATACTTTAAAATCTTATCAATGCGACAGATATGGCTTTATGCGTCCAATTATGTTGATGAACGAATTGCAAGGTTTGGCGGGTAAACATGCAGATATGTTGGGCGCGGGGCGCGAATATTGTCATGCGCGTAATGTCGCATGGGTTGTGACACATATGTTTGTTGATATTATTGATGTGCCACGTGCCAAAGAAAAACTGATTTATTCAACATGGCCAACGATTCCAAGTGCGGTGCGAAGCGAACGTGATTTTGAAGTTAGGGACGAAAAAGGCAATTTAAAAATTCGTGCAATGTCGCAATGGGTTTTGATTAACCTTGAAACGCGTCGTCCTGTTCGTATCAGCGAATATATTCCAGATTGGGGTGGAATAGATGAACGAGTTTGGAATCGTGATTTTGATAAATGTGCTGATTTTGTTCCAACTAAAACACATGTTATGGCATGTCGTTTTGATGATATTGATGTTAATCAACATATAAATAATGCGGTTTATACAGTATGGGCAACAGAAAGTGTTGGTTTTGAATATCGTAATCAACATAAATTACGTGGTATAGATGTTTATTTTGAACATGAAATAAATCCAAATACACCAAATGTTCATATAGAAGTTGCATTTGATGGTAATACAACCCGTCATAAAATCATGACAGATGAAATTGAGCATGCAAAAATAGTGTGTCGTTGGGATAAACAATAATAAACAATATAAATAAAAAACGCCCGATTGGGCGGTTTTTTAATTTCGTTTTTTACCATCTTTTAATTAACGGCAGATACGGCCAAGCGTTTACGGCCACATGCGCGACGACGATTCAAAACATCGCGTCCAGATTTTGTTGCCATTTTTTCACGGAATCCATGTGTTTTTACACGGCGTGTTTTAGATGGTTGATATGTTCTTTTTGTTGCCATTGTTAAATCCTTTTTGACTGCGTCTTATTTAATCATAAGTTTTTTGAAAACGCAACTATTTTATTTACTTTTTACCAAACCAAGCTTTTTCAAACCTTCAACGAATAAATGATATGTGAAAATTGCAGCAAATAATTGCCAAAATGGTAAAAAAATTCCGCTTGTTTTCATTTGTTTTCCTTGGGTTTTATATTGATTATTATAATACACAATATCGTTTTGTCAATTGATAAAAATATATGAATTTTTTTATCAAAAATTTGCTTTATTTCTTGACCGAAATGCCAAAATTTTGCTATGTTTTTATCAGTGAAAAACAAGGGAAAAAGTAATGTCTGATATTATCGAAACAAATGAAGTTAACGAAATAAAAGTTCCAACTTCGCCAATTGAACATGAAATGCGAACATCGTTCTTGGATTATGCGATGTCTGTTATTGTGGACCGTGCATTGCCTGATGTAAGGGATGGTTGTAAACCGGTGCATCGCCGTATTTTGTATGTTATGAATGAAGTGGCGCCCGCAACCAAGGCAACAGTTAAATCAGCGCGTATCGTTGGTGATGTTATGGGACGTTATCACCCGCATGGTGATTATTCTATTTACGAAGCTATGGCGCGTATGGCCCAAGACTTTTCAATGGGCGAAATGTTGGTCCAAGGTCAAGGTAACTTTGGTTCGCGCGATGGTGATAAACCAGCTGCTATGCGTTATACAGAAGCACGCCTTTCAAAATTAGGTGCATCATTGATGGAAGATTTGGACAAAGATACGGTTGATTGGCAGCCTAACTTTGACGGAACATTGCAAGAACCAATTGTTTTGCCAACTAAATTTCCTAATTTCTTGGTTAATGGTGGGTCCGGTATTGCGGTTGGTATGGCGACAAATGTTCCAACTTATAATTTGGGCGAAGTATGTAATGGTATTTTGGCTGTGTTGGATAATAAAGATATCACAGACGATGAATTGTTCGGAATTATCCCGGGACCAGATTTCCCAACAGGTGGAATTATTATGGGACATGCCGGTGCATACAAGGCACATACTACTGGACGTGGTTCAATAATTGTTCGTTCAAAAACACATTTTGAAACGGTCCATGATCATCAGGCAATTGTTGTTGATGAATTACCATACCAGGTTAATAAATCACAATTGATTATCAAAATTGCTGAATTGGTCAAAGACAAAAGAATTGAAGGTATCACAGATATTCGCGATGAATCATCCAAAGAAGGCTTGCGCGTGGTTATCGAATTGAAACGCGACACCATGCCAGAAGTTGTTTTGAATCATCTTTTTCAAGATACAGAAATGCAATCAAATTTCCCTGTGAATATGATGGCATTAAATCGTGGTCGTCCAATGTTGTTTACGATTAGAACAGTTTTGGATGCCTTTATTGAATTCCGCGAAGAAGTTATTCGTCGCAGAACAATATTTGATTTAAACAAAGCGCGTAATCGTGCGCATACTTTGTTGGGGTTGTCGGTTGCTTGCGGTAATTTAGATGAAGTTATTAAATTAATTAAAGAATCTGCAAACCCAGATGAAGCACGCAATGCATTGTTATCACGTGGTTGGGCGGCATCTGATATTGAATCTTATATTAATTTGATTGATGATCCAAATACCGAATACAAAGATGGCATGTTTTATATGTCTGAAGATCAGGCAAAGGCAATTCTTGAATTGCAATTACACAGATTGACAGGTCTTGAACGCGACAAGATTCACAACGATTTGACAGAACTTGGCGCACAAATCAAAGATTTGTTGGCAATCTTGGGCAGCCATGAACGCATCATTCAAATTATTCGCGATGAAACTGCCGCGGTTCGTGATAATTGGTCACAGCCACGTCGTACCGAAATATCTGATGCGGAAATTGATATCGATATCGAAGATTTGATTGCACGCGAAGATATGGTTGTAACAGTATCTAATACTGGATATATCAAACGTGTAAGCCTTGATACATATCGTGCACAAAAACGTGGTGGCAAGGGACGCAACGCCATGACAACAAAAGATGATGATTATGTTGTAAATGTATTTGTTGCAAATACTCATACGCCATTATTGTTCTTCTCTTCCAAGGGGTTGTGTTATAAATTAAAAACATACAAATTACCAGAAGCATCCGCCGCAGGCAAAGGACGCCCATTGGTTAATTTGTTACCGTTGACCGAAGGCGAAACAATAACTGCGATATTACCAGTTCCAGAAGACGAAGTTAAACGTGTTGCTGAATCTGGGGTTGAACACTTCCTTATGTTCGCAACTGCATCTGGTACAGTTCGTCGTAACCGTATGTCTGATTTTGATTCAATCCGCGCAAATGGTAAAATTGCAATGAAACTGGATGAAGGCGATTCTTTGATTTCTGTTCTTCCATGTAATGAAAATCAAGATGTGTTCCTTTCCACATATCGTGGCCGTTGCATAAGATTCCCTGTTCCAGAAATTCGTATATTCGCAGGACGTAATTCAACCGGTGTTCGTGGGCTTTCATTACAAAAAGGCGATTATATTATCGGTATGGCAATGTTGAATCACGGCGAATCTGATTCTGTTGTTCGTGCCGCGTATGTAAAGCAAAGCCGCGCATTGCGCCGTGCACAGACCGGTATCGAAGAAGAAGCGGATAGCGAAGAAGAAAACACAACATTGGTATTAAGCGATGAACAAATGGCAAAGATGGCACTGTCCGAAGAATTTATTTTAACAATTTCTGAAAATGGATTTGGAAAACGTACATCGTCATATGAATATCGTTTAACACATCGTGGCGGGAACGGATTTACCAATATTAAATTAGGTGGTAAAAACACCGCAGTTGCTGGTTCATTCCCTGTAAACGATGACCAAGATATAATGATGGTTACAAACGGTGGAAAAATTATCAGAACACCTGTCGCGGATGTTCGTATCGCGGGACGCAGCACCGCCGGTGTAACTTTGTTCAGAACAGCCGAAGGTGAAAAGGTTGTATCTGCAATCGCAATTGACCACGAAGAAGAAGCATCAGATGAAGTTGTTGATGAAAACGTGTCAGCGGCAGAATCTGTGATTGATAACGAAGTTGCAGAATAATAACAAATGGTGTATGTGCAATGGAAAACAAAAATGATTTTTTTGTTCCAATAAACGAAGTTGCAAAAGAACTGGGGCTTCCTGCACATACATTGCGTTATTGGGAAAAACAATTTGCAGGTGCAATTCGTCCTGTAACTGGTGCGGGTAATCGCAGATATTACAGACGTGAAACAATTGAAAAATTGCGTTCAATAAAATCACTGCTTTATGACAAGGGTATGACAATTGCCGGTGTAAAAAAGGTTTTACACAACGGTACATTTGATACAGAGGCAAATGTTACAAAAACACCGGTAAATGCCGGCAAAAAAGAAACAAATATTACCCCACAAAACAATGATGATATTGATATTGCAATCAATTTGTTAAAACAGGCAAAAATGTTGTTGGAATAATATCAAAAAATTCACAAAAACACCGGCAAATGCCGGTGTTTTTATTTTGGCAGTCCCAACGGGAATTGAACCCGTGTTATCGGAATGAGAATCCGGTGTCCTGACCGCTAGACGATGGGACCAATGTTCATATTTTAATATTATAAATCTGCCTTTTCAAGTAATGGTGCCCAAATTGATTTTACATGTTCTGCATCTATATTTGTGTGAATTATTTCAAATGATTTTTGAATTATATTCATTTGTTCATCTGTCCAACCTTGGTCGGCCATTTTGTTTTGAAACCAGGTTTCAAGTTCTACGGCTTCTGGATCACGAATGATATTCATTTGTTCGAAATTAGCAGATGCCCAATCCGCAATCATTTCGTAAACATGAATTAATGGTATTTCGGATACATGTTTATAATGTTGAATATGATGTGTTGCACCAAAATGATGTAATTTTATCGCATCATCACATAACGCAACATGTTCGGGCATCGGATGAAAGTTTTTATGATATGTTTTATAGAAAATATATGCATACCCGGTACGAATTGGTTCTTTGACTTTGTCACCATCATGTTCTGGAAAATGATAGCCAAGTAAAGATGCAAAATAATTAACCGATGCAACATGACTTTTTATGCGCAATTCATAGAAATCAAAAATATCATTTATGTTTATGTTCATAGTGTATGATAGTATAAGAAAAATGTCTTTGTTTCAATACAAAAAACTTGTGCGAAATTGTATTTTTTATTGTGCTTTGTTATGTTTGGATTTTTATGATATAATATTGTCCAGGGGTTGAAATGTCTTTTGTAATTTTTGATACAGAATATACTTCGTGGAAAGGATGCCAAGAACACGGTTGGCGCGGAAGGCAACAACGTGAAATTGTTCAAATATCTGCAATTCGTGTTTCAAATGATTTGCGCGTTTTGGATACTTTTAATGTGCTTTGCAGGCCAAGTATAAACCCCATTTTATCAGATTATTTTGTGAATTTAACCGGGATTACAAACAAACAGATTCAATCACATGGTGTTTCTTTTAAAACCGCATACAAAAGATTTAAAAAATTTGTTGGCGCATCCCACTGTTTGTCGCATGGATACGGTGCAAAATGGGATGATAAATGTGATGGCGATATAATATTGGAAAATTTGAAATTATACACAATGCCAATTGATGACGATATAAAATATCATAATATTGCGGCATGGTTAATAGATGAATATAAAAAAATAAAATTAGGCGAACATCCAAAAAATTCAGGCAAGATTGCAAAATATCTGCATATGGATGATAAAATTAAAATGTTGGGTATTGATGAACATAATGCGATGTATGATTCTTATTCTATTTTGATGGGTTTAAAATATTTTAGAAAAGACATAGACAGTTTATTAAAGAAAATGTTTTAATTATCTTGTTGTGATAATTTTATTTCCCAGCATTTCGGTAAATTTAAATCATTTGGCAGTGTTGTTATATTAACAGACTTTATTTTGAATTTTACGGTTGTATTTGTGTAGCCGCGATGAAATATTACAAAATCGTAATGTTTGTTGTTTAATCGTTTGTTCCAATATGGGCTGCATTCACGATATTCTGATGTTTTGATTCCAGATGCGATTTTATCAAACCAACAATGTTTTAAAACAAGATGTAAAACAGAAACATTTTTCATATTGTAATTATATAATATTAAAGGTGGTAATAAAAGTATTTTAGAATTTTATTGAAAATTTTTAGTAAAACTATATAATGATGCTGACATTGGAGCGTCGTCTAATGGTAGGACAAGAGATTTTGGTTCTCTTTATCATGGTTCGAATCCGTGCGCTCCAACCAGGATTTATGCCGGTTTGATGCCGGTTTTTGTTTTTTATATTTGATTTTTATCCGATTCGGTTTTGGTTTGCGCACGGATGCGCCAGAGCGCCAAAGGCGCGCATGGCGTATACACAGATAAACAATTAAGAAAATCTTAAAAAATATTCTGGGGAATATTTTTTTGATTTTATTTATTTGTTAATCAAGGGTGTGCGCTCCAACCAAGAAATCTGCCGGTTTGATACCGGTTTTTGTTTTTTATATTTGATTTTTGTCCGATTCGGTTTTAGTTTGCGCACGGATGCGCCAGAGCACCAAAGGCGCGCATGGCGTATACACAGATAAACAATTAAGAAAATCTTAAAAAAT
>CALYRP010000032.1 GCA_945483255.1 uncultured Pseudomonadota bacterium | reverse complement strand
GTTTATTTTTGTTTAACATTTTATCTAATTTCATTGTGCCTTGCGTTATTTTCATAATCAAAAAGCTCTACAGCATCTTTAAAGGCCTTGAAACGTTCTTCTGGGGATACGTATTCTCCACGAACGATTTTCACCAATACTTTTGCAACTGATTCACATTTTATCAAATATTCTGCATAGGTCATTTATGTTCCTTTTACCACAAAAATAGTAAAAAAATCCAACAAAAACAACAAGAAACTCATAGCGATTTTTCTGAACAAACAACTGGACTTTTGACAATAAATACGGACAAATACGACAACCTTAAAAGGATTGTCTATGAAATATACGCATTTTGACGATATTTTGCCCAACCGTCGCACAGATTTTGCGATGTTGTACTTTGCCGCATGTAGGTCTTTACGCGAGTTACAAGCCGCAATTCGCCGAACAAACGGTGGTAATTTGACCTGTCGCCAGGCATGGCTGCTCCGCCGTATCCAAAACAAGTTTGTTCAAATGGTCGCCCGCCTTAAAGCCACCCAGCGCAACGAAACGCAGAATATACCCAACGCAAAATATCCGACAGGCATCGTTATTGATTTGAAAAGCCCCCGGGGGAACGTCTTTTACCTTATGGGGCCAGCTAATCGACTTATACGGGAACTCGGCCTGTCCGCCGAAGAAATCGCCGGATTCAAGCGAGAACAAGCCAGTGCAACCACATACCCACGCCCATCTCACCCTTTTACGCAAATGGTTCGGAATTGTGTTTATCAATTAGTAAGGATATAATGCAGCAATTCATGCCACTTCACTTATTTTCTTTTTGAAATCCGCTATCATTGTCGTTATTTGAGTGCATCTATCTGGTTCAGCATGTCTTGTCGGCTCTTGAAAACTACCACCAGTAATTTTTTTATCTAGCTCAACCAAGTCGTCTATTTGTATTTTATGTATACGTTCGTTCTTATCCTTATGTATACATCTTAACTCTTCAACCCTTTGTTGTAAATCCTTAATAGCAGATAAAATATTGCACTCTAAAAAAGTTTGATCACTTAGCACAATACTTTTAGCACTCCAATACCTACAAGCATGTTCGCACAACAAGTCCGCTTTCTGTTTGATTTGTTCTAATTTGTCATTTATTTTGCCGTTAGCAATTTGTTTCCTTGTATCGGATCTATTAAAGAAAAAACCAAGCACGGCTATCACAATACTTATACAAGATAACCAATCCGCTGTTTGCATATTAACCTCTTATAGCATCCTTAATAATACTCTCTATTGTAGGAATTAAATATACATCGTCACTACAAACAAGCTTCATTTTCTTTTGCATTATATCATACGACACCTGGTGGTTTCTTAACATTTCCCCAAAAACCTCATCCCAAAAAGAACTCCCCACACCATCTAAACCATCTAAAATTATACAAACTTCCGAATATTCATCATTCAACAGTGCAGGTAAAAGTACATCTTCCCGAAACACTTCACCAGTGTAATCCCCATTTTTTCTATACCTTCCTGCTGGGGCCTTGCAAAATTCTGTAGCAATATTTATATCTTTTTTCATTGTAATCCTCATAATTTTATTTGCCATTCTATTAAGGTTCCATTGATATCAAATTGATTCATACATAACTTAATCTCTGCTTTTTTCATATCAGAAGTTTTCATCAATTTATAAACACCTTTACCGCTTGTAATTTTAACTTCACCAGATTTACTATAAGTTTTAACATAATCAATTATTTGTGGCAAGCCTTTTCCTCTATGTTTTTTATTAGTAGAAGAACGCCCCGCCTTAGTAGCCGCTTCTATTTTCTTATCATCGTCATCCAATAAACTTATTATTCTTCCAAACAACCAAGGATGAACCTTCGGTAATGATTTAGGAATACCAATTCCATGATCAAAAAACATCAATGTTAAAATATTCTTGGCAGAATCAAAGGATGCAGACAACCACCAGCGCATCTGTTTGAAATGTGACATATTAACAAAATCGTCAGGATAACCATGGTATAATGCATTATCCATGGCTTCTCCTATGGCCTCTTGAAGTTTTTTCTTGTTTGGAACACCAGAAATTGCCTCAGAAACAATATCCCTAAAACTTACTGATTTTTCGCCGTTTATTTTTTTATCAGATACAAATTTAAAAAACTTTGTATTGCTTGTTGATTCTTCTTTCATAAATTTCTTTGGTAAATTGGAAATACGTAATAAATTGAACATCCCCATATCGCGTAATGAATTACGAATATCCGGATTCCACTTATTAAAGTCTACAACTCGTAATTTATTTTTCTCACCTCGTATCAAAGAACACCTATGGAGTTCCGAGGTAAATACAAGAGCACAACTGGGCGTTATAGATGTAATTTTGGTAAAATCTATATAAAAACGCATATTCCTATCGTCTGCGACTCGCCTAACATCATTCAAAAAACGCAATGTTTCTGGCTCATCTAAATCCATCACACTTGGTGCAACCAGCACCAGCCTAGAAATGTGTACTCTCCTTTTTTTACAAGCTAATTTTTTTGCGTGTTTTATTAACCAAATTTTTCTTTTTTCAGGAAGCCTTTTCATTTTTATAAATCTTTTACCTCTTCTAATGCCATTTAAACATCGTATCTACTCGTACACAAATTATTCCATTGGTTTGATCATGGATTCGATGAAATCGATTTCTTTTTTATCCAGGCCGTACTTCTTGTACAATTGCTTATCTATTTCAGCAATAGATTTAGACCAATCTATGTCAGATTTATTTGTAAAATCTTGTAAAGGAACAAATTGATAAGAATCCTTGGTGGTGTTTTGGGATATTTTTTTAATTCCTATGAGAGTTCTGGCAAATTTTGTACTCAAATACTTAATAATGTGCGCAGCTTCTGTTTCCGTTTTCAATGGACCAATAGCTAAAAAGGTTTCAGTACAAACATCATTCGGTTTTCCTATAATGGGAGACGGTATAATATCACCTATTTGATCACTACCGTATGCTTTGGGAACAAATACTTTATATACTCCTACAAGTTCTTTGCCTTTTGAAAAAGTGTATGTATTTGGAACATAAACACTGGTTCTTTTTGTGTTGTCTAGACCATATATTTGAAAATCTGTCTTGTTACGTTGATTTTTAGTGCCCTCTGAGGGTAATTTGAACAGTTTGAATGGGTTACGAAAAGAAACTAAGTTTCCGAAGCTAGTATAGTTGTTCTTTGTGACTTTATCTTTTATTTGTAGTAACTCCGCATATCTTATAAATACATCGTCACCAGATTCCGCCAAAAAACGTACCGATTGTGAAATATTACCTGCATCATGTTTATAAATGCTACACTCTGCATCAGAATCAACACCCCACAAGAAGTAGCATACTCCACCTTTAATATCTACATTCGGAAAAACATCTGTTGACTTTGTAAAATCATGTAAAGTTATTATTCTATGATCATGTATCATATCATTTCTGAAAGAATCTAATCCTTTACCCCCTGTAAACCACCGTGAAGGCATAATCATGCTGATATAGTTTGGACTCAGTGTCTTCGCGTTTTGTACAAAATGATTATATAAAGGTATAGCACTAGACCCAAGACCTCCGGCCCCATCTTTTTGTTGATAAGGAGGGTTCCCTACAACTGCATTAAACTTCATATTTACCTCCTTGTTTTTTGAGTTATATGTAGATCCAGATTTTACTTTTTCTACAAATTTATTACCTTTTCCATCTTTTATCATTGTGACCAAATTGTCAAAAGCGTGTGCATTTATTTTTACATCTCGATATCCACATAATGTTCTTTGGGTAATGCTTTTAGCCATCTTTGTTTTACAAATAATATATACATTGTTTTGGATAACATTGTCCCACACCTCAAGTGCTTTGGCAAACAACGCATCATCTTCAATCAATTTGGTTATATCAATATCGTTTTCGGTGCATCTTTTACGCCAAATTGTATATGTTACATATAATGGATACAATCCGGATTTTGAATTTATTTCCAAAATCTTTGTATCTTTTGGCCCAAACACTTCGTCTGTGACATCAGGTATATCCATATACCTTACATCTTCTGTATCTGGAATTGGATTTTTATATTCTGGATCATAAAAATTATATCCACCTAAACAATCTCCCATATGCATATTTACAACGCGCCAAGGTGTTAAAACGGTCTCCTTGTCGGGGTTCTTAAACGTAGAAAACAGTGCGGTCATAAAACGGGTTCTAGTTGTTGGCTCCATACGGTCTGCACGTTTGATACGCTGACGAATTTCTTTACCTGCCCCAATAAATGCGTCACGATCAAAATATGGTATAAACTGTTTAAACACTTCTTTATCTATGCCGTGCGGCATAAATTCATCCCATGATATTGGATCAACCATGTCTACAAATTGCTCTAAATCAATATCTTGATTAACATCAATATCCGCACCATAAATCAACATTGGTATACGGATAGCAACACCTTTTAATGCCTTCAATGCCTTTTCACGTTTAGATTTAGCCTCTTTACGTTCTTCCAGCGCTGCACGTTCATCATCTGATAGTGAGTTTTGTGGTGGCTGATTGGTTTGTTTTGCACCATCCGGATTCATACCGTTATCGGCCATAATGATTTGTTTTTCTTTATTCGTATCAGAGTTTTTAGATGTTGAACTGCCGATCAATTTCTGTAAAGCATCAAACTTATCCACAGCAGATTTATCCAGCTGCAACAACATGTCGCGATTGAACAAGTTTGGATCTTCGAACCCATGTGTAACGATACGATCAATATATGCACGCTTTAATTGTTCAAGCATACCGTTGACATTATATGGATTCATATGCGAACCAGTTACTGAAATTATCGGACAAAATTGCAACAAATCTTCCATTATTGCACGATCGGTGGCACGTGTTTTTCCAGCACGTGTTGAAACCTTAACAGATTCAGCAACACATTTCAGGGTACGATCAGGTGCAAAATCAAAAACAAAACAATTTTCTTTGATGCGACCATTGATGTTAGCGGCAGATTGTACACGGAATATAGTTTGCATGTATGTTGATGCGGCCGTTGAATATGCGCCAGCCAACATAAATACAGCCGTCCATTCTGGTACAGTTACACCTGTTGTTAAACGACCACAGGAAATCGTTATAGAATATGTGTCCTGCGGATGATCCGTAATCGCTTTACGTACTAAGTCCAGCGCATCTTTAAAGTTTGTTTCTTCGTCACCATCACCAGCTACGTTTGCTATATTAAACTTTCCGAACACAGGGTGATCTTTTAACAATTTGCTAAGTGCCTTTGCTTCCTTTACACCAGGAACCATCCACAACGAATGTCTGAAGTTATCACGATACTCTTGTTTAGAGAAAGGATAATTACTGTCTGCTTTATCGTCTACTAACAAATTTAAGAACCCACGAATGTCGTCTTCATGAACAAAATCACCATTTGGTTTAGTCTTGAAAAACTCAGAAAAGTTGAAATATTTATCTTCGGCATAAGACCCATATTTGCCACCTTCTATTTTACTCATGTCATAAGTAAATATATTCATCTTTGGCAAAGATGCATAAGGGTTCGGTTCACCGAGGTGTTTTTTATGCCAATCTGCCTTGGCACGCTGTTCCATAATATAGTCCCAGGTATAGACCTCGTCCTCGTCTATATTATCCAACAAGTTGAACGGTGTACCAGACAATTGCAACAAGTATGTTTTGTCTTTAACCAACAATTCTGCAATATTCTTACCAAGTTCTGTTTGGGTGCCTTCGTGAGCCTCATCAATTATGACCATATCCCAATCGGTGTTAAATATCGCATTGTTTTTATCAAACTTTCCACCAGCGGCTTCTGCGCCACGCAAATCCTGAATGGATGCAAAGTATAAATATTTACATCTATCGTGTTTTGCATCGTGCTCTACGTCTTCAAAATTTTCACCGACTGTACGTGAAGCGAATTTATAATCTGGTTTATCACAAAATAGTTTTTTGAAATCATCATACCAACCATCTTTTACCACCGGTCTATGCGTGATGATTATTGTACGTTTTAATCCTAATTCGCCCACCAAAGACATTGCTGTTAATGTCTTCCCAAACCGCATCTTTGCATACCATAACATACGATTATGTCCAGACTTGAAACGCTTGATTGTTTTCTTTACTGCATCTTTCTGTTCATCACGTAAAAGGATCGGTGTACAGGACGAAATGGCTTCGTTTGGATCCAATGATTTTCTATCTTCTTTAACGGCCTTTATCGCATTTTTTACAACATCTAAACCAACCATATACCATTCTTTAGATCCATCGACTTCTTCAAATTGTTTTTTCTTTATGTTTGAACGATTTAAAACTTTATGAACATCATGATCAGAAAAAGCCTTTCCAGCATTTGTCTTAGCAAGTTCTGTGTATAACAAATCGTACCTCAGGCCTGCTGTCTGAGTATATTGCTTAATACGTTTGTTAGCAGCAGCATTTAATTCCTGACAATTTGGGGTCAAAGTATCCGGCAACTCATCGGTGTTTATTGTTGCTTCACCTATCTTTAACGCACCATCATGATCTGCGTAAGGCATGCTAAAAACGTAAATAAGTTTATAACCACTGAAAGCTGATTCAAAGTTGCTCATTTTTTACCCTTTAGTAATGAAATATATTTAATTCTTGTTGGTTGTCCTTTTGATGTCATTCTGTTCCAATCACCGATATAGCAGTATTTTCCATTATGACTGTGGATATCGCCCGTTTTACACCCAAGACAACAGTCCATCGTTTTTTCACCAAACAAATCTATGTATTTGGAATTACAACACGTGCAAGGTAATACACCACGAATGCCGTCCATCTGCCAAATATTCCAAGAAATGATTTCTGCTATTTCTTTCAACATTTCCATATCTGGTTCTTTACCAAATCTATCTTCAAAATAATCGATAAATGTAAACAACAGATTTTCACGGGCCAATAACAAATTATCCCCCTGCCATTCGTAACCGTACGTGCTTTTGAATGCCCATTTTGCCATCGCAAGCCATTCGTTATCACTGGCGGCGTTTTCGTTTACTATACGCATCTTGCGATCCAATAAACCAATTCTGTTCTGTAACTTGATTTTTTTACCGGTTGTGATGTCATATCGACTGACCAAATACGGAGCCTCGCCACAAGCCACTTCTAAACGCAATTCGCGAACATAATCAACCCAATTTTTTCCTTCTGGAAACATAACCGGTTTCTTGGTGGCGGTCCAGGTATTATCATCTTTTTCTTTGTTGAAAACCCCTTCATAACCAAACCAATCATTATCAATCAGATTATTTTGTTTGTTACATATCCAGGCTGGCGTAAAAACCTCTGCTTTGTCTTTAACACGATCTTGCTGAGCCTTTTTAGTTTTAGCTATACGTGGTTTGATAATGTTGCCATTTTCCCCAGTAATCAATTCTGGTTTTATTTGGGAACGGAAAGAATAGCGATTTCCATATTGTTTTTCGTAAAGATCTGTGGCCCAAAAGATGTTTTTATTGGTTGTATGGTCAAAGAGAAGCACGTCCAGAAGCTCTGGCCATTTTTTCAGAATTATGTTCTCTTTTACATCAACTTCATATTCCACGAGATTTCAACCTTTCCTTTGTGAAAAACGTAGCCCAAAACAAGGGGTAAAGTCAAGCAAACAATTACATGTTGTACCAGGTAATACTTGCAAAAATTCTTGTTTTGTCCTAGAATAAACAAATAAAAAATCAATCAAGAAGTTTAATTACATCAAAAATGGTTTGTACCATGGCTACTTTTCAAGAAATGCAAGATAAATTGAATGAATTTCGTGAAACTTTTGCGGAAGTTGGCCCCATATGGCCTACAGAATATGGCGAGCAAAGAGATTTCATAGAAACACTTCTTTCTTTTGCAATGAATAGATTACAAAGCGATTACAAAAACTTGTTAATTCCGCAAGAATTGAATAATGCTATTCGTTCACTAAATGCAGCCTGTATAGAACTGTCAAATTATAAACAAACCAAAAACGCAGGATATATAAACAATGCTATTAGCCAGCTAGCCAATTTGCGTAACTTTTTGAATATTATACCTTCGGAAACATTGAACACCGTCCAACTTCGACAGTTAATAAGCCAATGCAAACAAGCGAAAGACACAAATAAAAATGCTTTAACAGAATTACAGAAATCACAAAAAAATCTTAATTCGAAAGCCGATGAAATAATAGACAAATCCATAAAATTATTATCAGACACCACTACAGGTGTGTTAGCCATGGAATTTGAGAAAAAACGACTCACTGAAATTGGAAACAAAAACGCAAAAACATCAAAGTGGGATATTTTAAAACTGTCTCGATGGGGAACATACCAGAAAGATACATTCGGGCTGGTTTTTATATTGATGCTGATGGTTGTTGTCATTTTGTTTGGCGGTTTCATATTTGATCGTATTGTTGATTTTAGCAATATTGAATCTCTACCTATAAAAATGTTCGTTAGATTGGCGGTACGTGTGTCTTTGTTGGGCCCACTCATCTGGTTGGCTATCGTTCAAAATAAAAAAATGAATTTATCCAAAAAATTAGCAGAAGAATATTGGCACAAAGAAATTATTGCAAAAACATTTACTGGATTGGCCGATCAAATAGACAAAACAACTGAAGGAAATACCGCAAAAGAATTGAGAATAAAATTACTCGACTTGACACTCAATGCCTTTGCAAAAAATCCTGCAGATTGCATAGGTAATCATAATGAGTCAGATAATCCTATGCGCAATATTTTAAAGATGTCCCAAAAGGTCTAAATAAAGCCAATGAGGTATTGGGTATAGCAAAAAAAGCTAAAGATATATAACACGGACTGAATTTGCAAAAAGGTTGTGAATAAAAAAAATCAAAATTATACATTTCTTATATCGGTGGATTTTGAGAGAATTTATACATGGCATATATAGTTTTTTGTTATACCGTTCTTATACGTGTTTTATACGCGGGTTATGAAAAATTTATATCCAACATTGAAAATTCTATGCCCAGATACAACCACATAAAAACACATCGCAAAACGTATTGATTTATCTTGTTTTATCTGAAAGTCGTACAAGGCAAAAAAATTACATAAAATTAAAACGGATAAAAAATTTTTAATTTCACGGAAAATACTCCAAAAAACACGGAAATTATTGGATAGAATTGTATTAAGTTC
>CALYRP010000031.1 GCA_945483255.1 uncultured Pseudomonadota bacterium | reverse complement strand
GGGACCATCAACCCAAAATGGTTTTTATTATGATCTTGACACCGAACCCAGGTTCAGCGAAGAAGATTCTTCTGCAATCGAAAAAGAAATGAAATCACTTATTAAAAGTGATGGTCGTTTTGAAAGACGTGAAATATCTCTGGAAGAAGCCAAAGAAATTTTTAAAAACCAACCATATAAAATGGAATGGTTAAATGAATATGATGCAAATGGCGAAGTATTATCAATTTATACTTTCCGTGATTTTACAGACCTTTGCAAGGGGCCGCATGTTGCGTCCAGCAAAGATTTGCCAAGGGACGGTTTTAAAATCCGTAATGTAGCCGGCGCTTATTGGAAGGGTGATTCCAAAAATAAAATGTTGCAACGTATTTATGTTGATGCATTTGAAAGCGCACAGGCACTTGAAGCTTTCTTGAAAATGCAAGAAGAAGCGGCGGCGCGAGATAATCGCAAATTGGGTAAAGATATGGATTTGTTCCATTTTGAACCAGAATTTGCACCTGGGGCTGTGTTCTGGCATGACAAAGGTTATCGTATCTATCGTAAATTGATTGAATATATTCGTGCACGTCAAGAAAGGGCAGGCTATCAAGAAATTTCTACACCATCTGTAATGGATAGATGTCTGTGGGAAAAATCTGGACACTGGGCAAAATATGGTGCACATAACTATTCTGGTACAACACAGGATGGTAAAGTTTTCTGTGTAAAACCTATGTCTTGTCCGGGTGCTATGCTGGTGTTTGGTAATGGTATGAAATCTTATAAAGATTTGCCGTTATATTTGTCTGAATTTGGCAAGGTTAATCGTTATGAAGCAGCAGGGGCTTTGGCGGGCTTGATGCGTGTTCGTGAATTTACACAAGATGATGCACACATTTTCTGCACAGAAGACCAATTAGAAAGCGAAGTTGTTAAAATCTTGCGTTTCATTAAAGATGTTTATGGTAAGTTCGGATTTGAAAAAATTACAATGAAATTGGCAACGCGTCCATTATCTGAATTCCGTATCGGCAGTGATGAAGTTTGGGACAGGGCAGAAGGCGCACTTAAAAATGCGCTAGATGCGAATGGAATTGAATATGAAATTGCAGAACATGATGCGGCATTCTATGGTCCAAAAATCGATAATTATCTGAAAGATTCTATGGGACGCGTATGGCAGTGTGGTACAGTTCAACTGGATATGAATTTACCGGAAAGATTTGATTTGTCTTATGTTGGTGAAGATGGTGAAAAACATCGTCCAATTATGTTGCATCGTGCAATGTTGGGTTCTATTGAAAGATTTATGGGAATCTTGCTGGAATCAACAGGTGGTAATTTACCATTGTGGTTATCCCCAGAACCAGTTGTGGTTGTTCCTGTTTCTGAAAAATTCAAAGATTATGCAAATGAAGTTGTAGATTCTTTGATTAAAAACGGTATCAATGCACGTGCTGATTTAAGGGATGAAAAAGTTAATTACAAAGTGCGTGAATTGTCTTTGGCAAAAACACCGATTATAGCGGTTGTTGGTGAAAAAGAAATGAACGACAAATCTGTAACATTGCGTCATCTGGGTGTGGACGGACAAACGGTTAAACCATTGTCTGAATTTGTTTCGCAAATGGTTGATGCAGTTAAGATGCCGTTATAAAAATAGGGGGCGAATATTTCGCCCCTTTATAAAACACAAAGGAAAAAAATCATGAAAAAGATTGCTGTTTTATTAGCATTAGTGTCATTGGTTGGTTTTGTTGCGGGTTGTTGTAAATGTGAAAACGAACCGATTGTTGAAACAAATCATAAATTGATTGTTCCGCCTAATTTTGGAAATATGCCAAAATAATTTGGTTATACGTTTTTTTTGTGATATAATAGTCTTATCATGAAAAATAGGGGGAATATTATGGACCAAGATCAAGAATTGGATTTGTTAGACCTGGAAGATGATGCGAATTCTGTTGATGCATTACCAGAAGCGGCGCCTTTTACCGTACCGCGTCCAAAAAAGCCATGGCTTTTAATGGGTTTGGGTGTTGCAATAATTATATTGGCAACATGGATAATAATCGCACATGTCAGCAGCGATTCGGGAACAAGTGTTAATATTGATTTAGATGCACCTGTGCAAAAGGTCGAAGAAATTCAACAACCTGTGGCTGATTTAAATGTCCCATCTAAGCCTGCAGAAATTGCGCCAAAGGCAGAACAAAAAGTCGCAGAACCTGTAAAGGCGGCACCTGTGGCGGAAAAACCTGTTGAAACAAATGGCGCGCCTGTTCGCGTCGTTAATGACAGAAAGGAAGTTACTTTTAATCCAGATAAAGAATCAAAACCAGCATCAAAGCCAGTCGTGAAACCAGCGACAAAACCTGCACCAAAGGCAGCGTCAAAACCAGTTGCAACATCAAATGGCAGTATTTATGTTCAATTCGGTTCTTATGGGACACGCGCCGCAGCCCAAGCAGCAGAACAAAAATTGCGTGCATCACACAGCAGTTTGTTCAGCGGTAAACAATTTGTTATATTGGCGGCAAATGTCAAAGGTCAAACAACATATCGTTTACGCGTTGCATTCCAAAATTCAAATGACGCAAATGGTTTTTGCAGAAATGCAAAATCAGATGGTCTTGATTGTTATGTAACAAAATAAACAAAAGGGGATAATTATGCGTGGTGGAATTTGGGAAATAATTTTAATTGTTCTTTTGGTTTTAATATTGTTTGGTTCGGCCAAGATTCCGGCAATGGCACGAAATATTGCAAACGGGATAAAGACTTTTAAAAATGAAGTCAAAGAAGAACCAAAGAAAAAAGCACCGGTAAAAAAGAAAACCGTTGCCAAAAAGAAAGTAAAATAAAGTTAGTTAATAAAAAAACACCGGCTTTTGCCGGTGTTTTTTTTATTTTTTTTGTTTTTTAATGTTTGCGCTGTTCGTATTCTTCTTGTTCTTCGACAGTCATTGTCGCCAATGGACGCGCCAACATGCGTTGTAATCCGATTTCGTCCCCTGATATGACGCTGTAACCAAACGTTCCTTTTTCAATACGATCAAGTGCCGCATTAACTTTTTGTAATAAATTTGCATTGCGTTCGGACATACGCAAATTCATTGTGATTTCTTGTTCTGCAGATGCCTGGTCTTGTTCGTCACCAACACCAGCCGTTTCATTTTTTTCAGCCAGGCGAACATCATTCAAAACATCTTCGCGGTCATGCATGATTTCTTCGCGCTGTGCGTTTAACAATTGATAAAAATATGCCAATTGTTCATCGCACATATATGGTTCTGATTTCTTTGGAGTGTATTTTGCATCCAAAACAATATTTTTATAATTCTGTTTTGCCATTTAACTAGCCTTTCAATTCTTCTATCCATTGGATAAGTGTTTCTTCGTCCATTAATCCGGAACGTGCTTCTTTTAATTCGCCGTTTACGAACGCCAGGACACTTGGGATACTGCGTATGCCGAATTTAGCAGGTGTTCGTCGGTTAACATCATCAATTTCAAATTTTACAAAATTAACATCGTTGCGCATGTCAGATACGCTTTCAAAAATCGGACCAAACATTTGGCAAGGACCACACCAAGAAGCCCAAAAATCTACCAAAGTCAAACCGTTTGAAATCATAGAATCAAATGTTTCATCATTAGCGTGTTTAAGTGCCATCTTTTTTCTCCTTATGTTATTGATATTTCGATTTAGTTTATTATAATCATACCAAACAAGCAAGAGAAAAACACATGAAAAAATTCGTCTATTTTGACGGCGCAGCCAGTTGGTTAAAACATCAATCACTGATTGAATCAGAAGTTGATTTTTTAACAAATTTATATGCTAATTCGGGGCGTGGTATATGTGCCCGTGCTGGTCGTGTCGACGAATTAATTGATGAATCGCGATCCGCAGTTGCGGACTTTATCGGTGCAAATAAAGAAAGTATTGTTTTTACATCGGGGGCAACGGACGGGTTGAATCGTATTGTGAATATATTGACTGTTCAGCCGTGGTATAGTGCAATTTCAACGTTCGCGGTGTCTGACCTTGACCATCACAGCGCGCGTTTGCCATGGGAATTTTTATTGCATGATGGAAAAATTAAACAAGAATTTGTTGTCGATTTAGATGAAAATTTAAATATTAAAAATGATTCAATTCCAAAGACTGATTTTTTAATCATAACGGCAATGTCTAATGTTATTGGTGTTGCCCAAGATGTTGAATCAATTATACGCGTTGCGCGTTCTAAAAACCCAAATGTAATAACAATTGTTGATGCATCACAATATGTCGTTCATAAAAAAATAGATGTTAAAAAATGGGATTGTGATTTTGCTGTTTTTTCAGGACATAAAATTGGTGCTGATACCGGTGTTGGGGTAATGTATATTAAAAATCCAGATAAATATTTCCCTGATAAATTTGGTGGCGGTATGATAAATAAAATTATTGATGGTGATGTTAAATACAGTCCTGATAATTTTGGTGGTAAAATGGTATATACAGACAGAAACGGAAAAATATCAACATGGTTGTTAAATAAATCACCTGAAAAATGGGAATCTGGTACATTACCTATTACGCAAATCATCGGATTAAAAACTGCGATTGATGAATTGAAAAAATGGGATGGTTCGCGTGATATTCACGAATTTATTTATGATGAATTATCAAAAATTAAAAATATAAAATTATTTACACCGCGCGATGCGTCAATTATATCTTTTACAATTCAAAATATGCATGCGTTGGATTTTGGGGCATTAATTGGTGCGTATGATATATGTGTTCGCGTTGGTAATATGTGTGCAACATGGATACATAAAAAATTAAACATTGATGGTTCAATTCGTATTTCTGTTGGTCCATGGAATACAATGGCGGATGCGCAATATCTGGTTGATGTAATACGGGGATTGGTTAAATAAATGTCGGATATTCGTGATAACATTATTAACGAAATCAAAAAAGTATATGACCCGGAAATTCCTGTGAATATTTGGGATTTGGGTTTGGTTTATAATATTGATATTGATGATAAAAATATAAAAATAGAAATGACTTTTACATCGCCAACTTGTCCCATGATGGAAGATATTTTGCAACAGGTTAAATCAAATATCGAAACTGTTGCGGATGGGCGAAATGTTGATGTAAAATTGGTATGGGATCCAGCATGGGATTTGTCGCAGATGAGTGATGCTGCGCGCATCGAATTGGATTTAACAGAGCAAGGATGGTAAATCAAAATGAAATATGATGATATAAAAAATGCTTTGTTTTTGATTGAAAATCCAGTTGAAAAACTAGAATTCGTTATGGATTTGGGTAAATCACTAGAACAAATTCCAGAAGGCAGCAAATGCAGCGAAATATATGGATGCACTTCGTTTGTTGAAATATGTGAAAAAGATGGGCGCTTTTATGGACGTGCTGATTCAATGATGGTGCGTGGAATTGTTGCAATAATTTTATCTATGGTTGATGGCAAAAGCGCGTCGGAAATTAAAAAATTTGATTTTTCCGGTGAATTTAGTTTGTTGGATTTGAATTTCGGGGCAGGCCGTTTAAATGGTATTCAATCTATGATTAGTTTTTTTAAGAATTTATGATACAATGTATCAAGACAAGGAAAGGAATTTTTATGCACGACGATGAAAAAATGTTTAATCTGGGCTTTGTTATGTTGGCCGGGGTGATGTTGTTGATTGTTTTTTTACAGGTTTGTTATCGTGTGCAAAATTCAAATCTGAAATCTATTCGGCAAAGTATGGATGAAACAAGACACGAATACAGTATTGCAGACACAAGATTTTCTGCATTGAAATCTGCGGATTCTTTGCGCGGATCTGTGGTTGGTATCAATCCAAAGGCAGAAACTGTTTCGTTCAGTAAAACTGTGCATATCGATGATATACCAATGGTGGAACAATAATGCGTTTTACAATCGGCAAAGATATTTTACCACATGAATACAAAGGCGCGGTGTTTAATACGGAAAGTGCCCAACGTCTGAATTGGGTACGTGGCGCATTTTCTGTGCTGTTTGTAATATTTGTTGCGCGCACTTTGCAATTAGGACTGCAAAGCAATGATTATAAAAAATATAACGCAGGTGATACACAAATAGAAAGTCGTGCCGATATCGTTGATAGAAATGGTGTCGTTCTTGCCAAAAGCGTAAAATCTGGAAATATAAAATTGTTTCCACCACGTGTGAAAGAAAAAGATGTAAATATGGTCGCAAGCGTTATTCATGAAATTGCGCCAATGGATTACAGTATCAGTGATGCTTTGAATATAATTCGTTCAAATCGACGCGGTCTTTATATAAAAAAGAATGCCAGCGAAGAACAAATAAAATTAATTAAACAAGCACATAAAAAATACGACTGTTTTGAAATAGAACAATTTACACAAAGACGTTATCCGCAACGAAATGTTTTTGCACATGTTGTCGGATTTGCCGGCAAAGATGAAGGACTGGAAGGTGTTGAACGCACTTATGATAAATATTTGCGTGAAAATAAAGATCCTTTGAAATTATCCATAGATTCACGTGTGCAAAATATTTTTCATGAACAATTAACTGTGGCAATGAATAAATATAATGCCAAAGGTGCGATGGGTATGTTGATGAATTCATCAACTGGGGAAATGATAGCAATGGTGCAATTGCCTGATTTTAACCCAAATGATATTAATTCGATTCCAATTGGTGTGCGCCGTTTTAAATTGATGCGTGATAATTTTGAAATGGGGTCAATATTTAAAATATTTAATACGGCATTGGCATATGAAAACGGATTACAAAACAAAGATTATAAAATTGACGAACCTTTGATGATTTATGATAAATTTGGTCGCAAGGCATTGCGCAAACCAATTGATGATGTTTCTTCTTTTAAACGCGATGTTGTCAAAAAAGGTGGACATAAAACATTAAAAGCCCCAGAAATTATGTTGCATTCTTGCAATGTTGGCAGCGCGCGTATTGCACTTGATTTGCCAGATGGTGCCCAAAAAGAATTTTTTGAAAGAATTAATTTTAATAAACCTTTGCAATTGGAATTTGGAAAAACTGAACGCGCAATAACATATAAAAACTGGGGGCCAACGGAACGCGCAACGGCCGCCTTTGGGCATGGTATTGCGGTAACACCTATGCATTTATTGTTGGGTGTTAATGCGATGACAAATGGTGGAATATATATTTATCCAACATTGCTTAAAAGAAATATAGGCGCAGTTCGTGGTGAACGTGTTCTTGATTCTGCAATATCTGCAAAGTTGCGCGATATTATGTTCCATATCGCCGAAGAAACAACCGCTAAAAAAGCGCGTGTCAAAGGAATTGAAATTGGTGGTAAAACGGGGACTGCTGAAAAAAGAAACAGGGATGGGACAACCGATAAATCGCGTAATTCGACCGTATTTACTGGGATTTTTCCGGTTTCTGCACCACAATATATCATAATGATTATGTTGGATGAACCCCAGGGCACAAAAGAAAGTGGTGGTTGGAAAACTGCGGCATGGAATGCGGTGCCAACGGCCGGGGCAATACTTGACGGAATCATGCCGTTGCTATTTGAATAAATTTATATTATAATGGCACTGATAATAAAAAAAGAGTGAACAGTGCGTAGAATAGTAGAAAAGTCCATGCTGGGAAAAGCCTGGGCTGTGTCGGATGATTATAATCTGAATTCAGATTTGAACGATACAAAAAATTTGGTTAAAAATATTTTGGCATCGCGTGGAATTGTTGGTGATGACGATGTTCAAAGATTTTTAAACCCTTCAATCAAAGAATATATGCCAGATCCATCAGTGTTAAAGGATACGGATGTTGCTACATCTGTGATTGCTGATGCAATATGTAATGGTGCAAAGATTGCGATATATGGCGATTATGATGTTGATGGAATAACTTCTACGGCGATTTTTGTAAAATATTTGCGTGCAATCGGTGTTGATGTATCGTGGCATTTGCCAACCAGAGAAGGCGAAGGTTATGGGTTAAATATTGCTGCTGTGGAACAAATTGCGCAAAGCGGCGTTTCGTTAATGATTACTGTTGATTGCGGAATAAGTGGTAACGCAGAAGTTGAACGCGCAAAAGAATTGGGATTAAAAATAGTCGTTACCGATCACCATTCGCCAGATAGTGTTTTACCCTATGCGGATGCGGTTGTAAACCCAAAACGCAGTGATGACACATCCGGGCTTTCATATTTGGCGGGGGTCGGGGTTGCTTTTTTAACACTGGTTTCTTTGAATCGTGAATTAAAAAGAAGAAAATTTTTTGATGAATCAAAGCAGTCTGTTAATTTATTAAACTATATGGATTTTGTTGCGTTGGGGACAATATGCGATACGATGCCTTTGATTGGATTAAATCGTGCATTTGTTGCAACAGGATTAAAAGTTATGGGGTTGCGTCAAAATCTGGGGTTGCGTACATTGATGGATTTAGCAGGTATAAAACATCCATCTGTTTATGCGGCCGGCTTTGCGTTGGGGCCACGCCTTAATGCGGCGGGGCGACTTGATTCTGCGGCGCCTGCGCTGGAATTGTTATTAACTGATAATCCGTTGATTGCAAATGAACTTGCTAATAAATTGCATCACATGAATCAAGAAAGAATTGATATTCAAAATGCTATTATGTTGGATGCAACAGATATTGCAGATAAATGTTGTCGTGATGGTAAATGCAGTTTGTTTGTATGTGGTGATAATTGGCATGGTGGTGTTATGGGAATTATCGCCGGTCGATTAAAAGACAAATATAATTTGCCAACATGTGTTGCAACACGTGGGGACGGAATTATAAATGGATCTGGCCGTTCAATACCAGAAATAGATTTAGGTAAAATTATTCACGAAGCTTTAAGCCTTGGTATATTATCCGAAGGTGGCGGACACGCAGCGGCGGCTGGTTTTACATTAAATGCAGATCGCGAACAAGATTTCTGTTGTTTCTTGGAAAAGTCTGTAAATGATCAATTGGGCGGGAAGAAACCAAGCCCGGAAATATTTGTTGATGCGCAAATTGATGCAGGCAGTGCTGATATGAAATTGGTTGAAAAATTGTCAGATCTTGCACCGTTTGGACAATCTAATCCAGAACCTACGTTGGTGTTGCGTGGTGCGGTGTTAAAATTTGCAACCATTATGGGAAATGGTGCGCATTTGCGTGGCATGGTTCGTTGCAGCAATGGTGCACAATTATCATTTGTCGGATTTAATTTGGTTGGAACGCCAGTTGGTGATTTTTTACTGGACGATGCGAATACAAATACTACAATA
>CALYRP010000030.1 GCA_945483255.1 uncultured Pseudomonadota bacterium | reverse complement strand
ATTCAATACAACAAAAGCCTTTATTTTACGCAACAGACGACCATGAATTAGTCGCATTTAATATCGATGGCAAATTACAATTCAACAAATCACGTGCATCAAAACATTATTTTGCATTTGATACTTGGTATAAACATAACAACGAAGATGTTCCACCTAAAAACAAAAGATATAAATGCGATCATGGTTTTTGTATTTATAAAACAAAAAATTGGAATCTGGCGTATATGCAACATTTCACATCTGTATTAAACAACATTGAAAATGTATGCGCAGATAAAAGTATTAATTATATCGTTGCAACATTTGATATAAAAGCACCGAATTGTCATGGAAAAATTTTACAAAACGGATTGTTAATATATCCAGATGGAAAAGCAACCGAAATTATTAATCGTCGTCCGTGGCATAATCAGCCCTGACAAAATAAAGACCAGATGCAGGCGCGTTTATTCCAGCCGCGCTGCGATTTTTTGCATCAAATATTTTATCAATATCTAAATCTTTACCCATACCGATTTCAACCAAGGTCCCAACCATATTACGAACCTGATGATGCAAAAATGAACGCGCTGAAAATTCAAAAATTATTTCATCAGCATTTTGAGTAATTGTACACGAATCTAATGTTTTAATTGGCGATTTAGATTGACACTGTGCGGCACGAAAAGATGTAAAATCATGTTTGCCAATTAATTTTTGTGCTGCAATTTTAATTTTTTCAACATCTAATTTTTGTGGCACCCACCAAACACGATTTCGCTGCAATACAACGGGGGCGGCACGATTCAAAACAACATATTTATAATTTCTTTTGACACAAGAAAAACGCGAATGAAAATCATCACTAACTTTTTCACAATTTAACACAGAAACAGGGTCGTTTATCAAATAAAAATTCATTGCACGCATAATTGTTTCAGGCACCGTATCTTTTTCCAAATCAAAATGTGCGACCATTGAAAGCGCATGCACACCGGCATCAGTGCGTCCTGCAGAATACACAACAACGCGTTCACCACAAAATTTGAATATCGCATCTTGTAAAAGTGATTGCACAGACGGGCCCTGGATATTTTCCTGCCATCCAATTAAATCAGTTCCATCATATTCAACATTTATTTTATAACGTACCATTTTTTATTTATCTGTTTTTAAATACGAAACCACTTTTTTCCAACAACCTTTTTTTGATTGGATTAATTTGATTGTACCATTTATAGCAAGATTTTAATTTATCACAATGTCCGAAATCATTACTAAGTTCTGCAACCTCTGTCATAGTTTCTGCACACAAGCTATTTAGTGAAAGGTAGTCATTTTTACCAACAAAAATACAATTGATGCAATGTCCACGTGGTGCATCAGCTTTTATATCATCAACATAATTGTTGTGGTGTATTGTATCATTTTTAAATTTGGTTGCATAATTTACATAACACATTTTATTATTCTCCATATTTTATTTCTGCGCCACGAAGGCCGTTAACAAAACTTTTCCAATCCATTGGATTTTTTCCAGACGGTTGAATTTTGATAATTTTCAATTCGTTATTTTCAATTTTGGTTTCAAGGATTTTTACATCCATCCCATTTATCTTTGTTCGTCCACACCCCAGCGCACGAACCAAATTATGAATTTCATTTGGCGATTTTGACCAATCGATTATTTCATCGTTGCCTTCGAATTTACGTGTAAAGGTTGCTTCGCCAATTTGGGGTTGTGCAACGAAAGCATTTGGATTCGCCATATATTCATCCAACATTTCAATTGCGACATTTGATACCTTGTTTTCAATGTCAGCATTTGTGTCATTTTCGCCTATTTCTATATTTTTTCGCATATATATATCGCCCGCATCCATTTCAGGTGTCATAGCCATCAAACAAACATCCATATCTTTATCACCATTTAATATCGCCGTTCTTATTGGTGATGGACCGCGATATTTTGGCAACGAACTTGGATGGATATTAATACATGGCGCCGCATTTAAAACATTATCGCGCAATATTACACCATATGAAAAAACAACAATCATATCAGGCTTTTCTTTAATCGCATCAAATTCTTTAATAGATATATGTACATTCAATCTGCGATTTTGCGCCCAAGTATGTACCGGGGATGGCGTTAAAATATGCTTACGCCCCATTGGTTTTGGCGCACGTGTAAACACGCTTATTATGTCGTGTTTATTTGCCAGGCTGTCAAATACAGGAACAACAAAATCATTCGTTCCCATCAATATCAGTTTCATTATTTATGCCCCCGGTTAACCTTTCGCATTAACATTTCGCGTTTAACGCCTGATAAATAATCAATGAACAAAATCCCATCCAAATGGTCTGTTTCATGTTGAACAATACGCGCAGGAATGCCTGACATTTGCGCACTTAAATTTTCGCCATGTTCGTTTGTCCATTCAACAACCACAGATGCCGGGCGACGAACATTTGAATAAACCGGCATACCATCAGCCCCCAGGACGGATAAACATCCTTCTTCTATAACCGCGGTATCTTCACTTTTTGATATAATCTTTGGGTTAATCATTTTATATATTGTTTCTGTGTCCGGATCCATCATAACCAAGAATCTTTGCGTAATACCAACCTGGGGTGCGGCAAGTCCAACCCCATTTTGTGATTTCATTATATCAACCATTTCATCCATGGTGCGCAATAATTCTGGCGTAATATCCGCCACAGGCGAACATTTTTCACGTAAAACCAAATCACCACAAAGTTTCATTTGCAACATATACAAAACCTTTTTATAATCTTTATATAAATATTAGCAAAGGAATTTCAAATGACAACTTATATTTTCGGTCTTTTGATTATTATTGTAGCGCTGCTTTTGGTGTTGGTGTTTCGCAAACAGACTGTTGATTTATCATCAATCCGCGAAGACAATGCGCGCCTGCGTGAAAGATTGGCGGAAAGATTGGGGATGCTTTCTCAAAATGCGGTTGAATTAAAGAATATTTCATCGGATATTGCGAATTTCAAAGATATCTTAATGGGCAATAAACAGGCGCGCGGCACATTTGGCGAACGTCAATTGGCGGATATAGTGCGCGACATAATGCCACCTGAAACATACGAATTTCAAAAGGTTCTTTCCACCGGGGTTCGCCCAGATTGCATCATCAGATTACCATATCCACCAGGCGATATGATTATCGACAGTAAATTCCCATTGGAAAGTTATAACCGAATATTAGAAAACAAAAACGATATCGGCGCAAAAAAGCAATTTGAAATTGATGTTCGTAAACACATTGATGCGATTGCGGAAAAATATATTATACCGGGTGTTTCAGCGGAAAGCGCGATGATGTTTGTTGCATCAGAATCGATATTTATGGAATTACATCAACAATTTCCAAACACAATTGAATATGCCGCACATAAAAAGGTCTTTATCGTGTCACCTGCGACATTATGGGCAACATTAAACACAATCCGTGCCGTCCTTTCAGACATAAAAATCAAACGCGTTGCGGGCAAAATAAAACGCGAATTGGAATTATTGTTAACCGACCTTTCGCGCCTTAATGAAAGAACCGGCAAGGTATCACAACATTTTGCATCTGCGCAAAGTGATATCGAACAAATCCAAACATCTATATCCAAAATCACCCCAAGGGCTGAAAAATTACGCGACATGGATTTCGGGGAAGATTAGGACACTACAGAAAGCGATTTTGGTTTCGGGTGCATCCTTTTCCGTTTAGAATCATTTCGTTGTTATGGGGGTGTTAAAGAGAATCATTTATTCTTATCCAATCTCTTAAATACCACATATAGTTTTCTGCCCATTCTTCATCTTCTTTGAATGTATACAACAGCCTATCCCAATCATCAACATTTTTGAAATCATCAATATGTTTAGATAAAACTCTTTTTGTGTCTTCCAATATATCTTCTACTCTTTGTAAACGTGCTACAGCATCTTCTCTATAAAAAGGATCTTCTCCACCAAATTCTTGTATAATTCCAAATCTTTTTGCAGGAGTTAATTCCATAGCTTCATATCCTACTCTTTCTGACAATTCAGAAACCACACCTTCTATACCAAAACCTCCCCTTTTTACATAATCGTTTAAATGTCTGATATAATCTTCTGCGATATCTTTGTCTTGTTCAAAAATGTTTCTCGTACGAAAATAGTCGTCTGTCTCTCCTAATTCATTTGCATATTTGTCTAAAATTTGTTCTGTATCATCCAACTGATCTTGAATCCTGCGTAACATTTGAGTTGCTTCATCAAGATTTCTTGGTTCATAAGAACCAAAATATTGTTGTATACCAAACTTTTCTGACAACAATTCAAAATCATCTGCCGCTTGTGTTATAGAAGCGTTATAACCTGTTGAATCCCATAATTCATCAACAACTTTATCTATGGTTATACCACTAGTTTTTGTAGCTTTAACACCAGATTGTTCAATTCTTTGCATCAGTTTTCTTTCAAAATCATCACCAACAGCATCACCTATTAAAAGTCCTTCTTTTTCTGTAATCTGATTAGCATAATTTCCCGAATTAGCAGAAATACGAGTGAAAGTTCTACCGGTATCATCTTCATTATGCACTATAGCCATTCCAATTAAATCTGGGTCTATAGAACTGTTGTGAGGGCTATTTAACGTTATACTGTGTCCATGTTCGTGTGCAAACGCCAATATAGCATCATTTAAATTATCGTTAGGTCTTATCACTTTTGTACAGCCATTGGAACTTCTCACACTTCCGCCTGCCAAACCAATTTTTATGTTTCCCCCACGCATATAATCTGTAGCACCACCAAGACCGTTTGATAACGATAAACTACAAGAACCACCACTACACAGTCTTTGGTTAGACCTTTCCAATAGCTTTCTTAAAAAATCTTGTTTTTGACTCCCGGACAATTCTTTCCAACTTAATGCCATATATGATAAATCTGGGTCAGACGCTATTATATCAATATACATGTCTTGTCTTTGTCTCGCAATTTGCAATGTGCGTGATTCATTAAATTTTGATGCCAAATGATTTACAACGTTTTGATGATATTTACGCCAAGCGTTTTCCACATCTGTATTATTTCTAGCTTTAGCAATTTCATCAAGATACTTTGTTTCAAAACGCATAAGTTCTGAATCTTTACTGATAGAAAGACCAACTTGGCGAGCCATTACTTGTTCGTTATCTATATACGCCTTTCCTGCGTTATATAATTGTTCAGATACTATTGTTCTAGCACCAGTTACAACCTTACCAAAATTTGGTTTGGTTTTCTTAATCTTTTCATAATCATTCTTTACCGAAGCTATTAAATCTGCTTGATTACTTGCTATACGAGAATCACCTCTTGTATCATAAAGGTTCAAATCTTCTAACATTCTTCTATATGTGTTTTCTATAATATCGTCAGAAGCATCAGATGGCAGGTTCCATTTTCGCAACACTTCTTCCCATGTATTAGCAGTTGCGTCTATATCATATTTCCATGTTTCTAAGAACCCTTTACCATAGTTATCAAATCTCTCCATAGCTTTAGCGATAGAAGGTTTAACTGAAAGCGTCCCAGTATTGTGGGTAAATATCAAATAACCCTTTCCGTCATCTATTAATTTATTACCATCTTTTGCAATAGCTTGATTTAAAATATCCAGCTCTCTCTGTGTTAAATCTGATGTACGCCAAGATGCAGGGTATGGTCCACCAGCCAAATATCCTTTGTATATTTCATCAAAAGAAGAGCCACCCCAATCTAATTTTCTCTTCGCAAGTTTTAATATTGTATTATTAGCGTCTTCAGATAACATTCCTTTTGGAATCACAAAATCTTTACCATTTGAAAGTTTTACAGGTTTCCCTTTAGTAGTTTTAGTGATTATTTGTTGTTTTACACCCGGTATTTTTTTACTTAATGCTTTTGTTAACCCTGGTGTTTTGCTTGCTATCTTTTGGACACGTCCTGCACCCAAGACCCATTTACCCACAGAAGCAAATACTGATGTAAATTGCAATCCTATACCAACAGCCCTTATTATTTGATCGTTATTCCATACAGCATCATCACATTTGGATATATCAAAATTATCACCATTGTCTTCATAACAACCTGCAACCACGTCTATCAAAAATTGTGAATCATCTGGTAATAAACCTATCAATCGAACCATTTGTGATTCTATTCCATTTAATTCACCAGATTGCAAATCGTTTGTCATTCGTGACAGATATTGAAAGAATTCTTTTAATATGCTTTCTGCACAGGTTGCATCATTACAATTGTTTGCTTTCATAAAGAATTCATCGGCGACACCGTCAATATGTATTTGTGCACCCAATTCCATACCTGCACCAACGGTTTCCAGAGTAATTGCAACCGCTGCAAAACCAGTTCCACCAGTATATATTATTATACCTGCACCAACAACAGCACCACCAACTATCAAACCAATATTTACTTTCTTTTGGTGTTCGTTTGCTTTTGTTGCATTTGGCAAAACACATGACTTTAATGTGTCATCATAATATGCTTTTGCACATTCTGGACATTCTGATAATGTGGCGGCTGCAATTTGTTCACAAAGTTTTTTATCTGGGGTGAAACATGTTTTGCCTTGATATTCTCCGCCAAGAACAGAACATGCAAAGGCTTCCATATTGCCTTCTTTTACGCTTTTACTGTGTTCACTTAAATCATCAAACAAGAAATCGATTGGTTGTCCGTTGGCATAGCATGTTAAAACATCATCGACAACACCATTACCTTTGTTTAGTTGTGTTCTGTTATAATTACATTCGCAACTTGTAATATTGGTATTTGCATTCTTTGTGATATATTCACACAATTGTTTACGCATATTGGCATACGATGATAATTGGTAGCCTGTTTTAAAACGTAAATTATCGATACCAAATGCTGTTCTTAATTGTGATTCTGAATGTATTGTGTTTTCAGATATAACACATTCATTATTTTGGATTTTTGTTGTATATCCAAACCTTTTCATACTTTCATTTATCTTGGCACACAGATTTGCATCAGACGTTTTACATTTTGCTGGATAAAAAGTTATATTTGTTGAAAATGTAGATGTTTGGGACGAAGTTGCATAGATATAATCAACGCCATGCATTTCACAAATTGCTTTCTCTGTACTGGCGGTTATATTTATATCCTTTGATTCAACCACATCATCAAATTTGAATTCATAATATATTGGTTTTAATTTAGATGTGCATTTTACATAGTCGTTTTTAGGGTTTACTGTGCCAGGTCGTGATTTATTGCTACATTCTATTTCGTCATTATTATATTTCTGTGAATTCACACGAATATATTCTTTACATAAACCATCAGCTTGAAGCATCGTGACCTGTGTGTCTGCAACTGTATACCAATGATAAAACACATTATCAATACAATATTCTGTACCACCAGATTTGCCTTTGTCTTTTCCACAAACTTCATAATATTTATAGTCTGATTCTGCAACCAGTGCCTTTACAAAATTATCACATTTTGTTTTGCCTTCTGGTGTTGCAATATCCCAGCCCGCTGCTGTGCATACTTTGTAAAGACCCGCCGCAGACATTGTATAATTGCCAGTTGCTTTTAACTGAATATTGTATTCTTGTAATGCAGAAACCTGGTGGTCGCTATCTATGTGTTCCAATGCTATTTTACTGACGATTTTACCGTCAATATGGATATTTGCGTTGGCAATTCCTGAAACCATTATCATTAAAAATGCACAGAGTATTTTCTTTATCATTTTAACACTCCTGTGCAAGATTCTGATACTTTTGCAACTTTCTTTATTGCTGCGATTTGGGTTGCGTTGAACACCGTTGTCGTTGCAGATGCCGCCGTTGCCCCAATTGATAATACATTGGATGCAGTATTTAAATCTTTTTCTTTCTTTTTACCAGCATCACTGTTGTCGTTTCTAATCTTGTCACTGTTTGCAACACCACTGGTTATAGTGCCAATACCACCGGTAACCGCACCAATGGATGATGCAACCATCGCACCAGTTCCGCGTTTGTTGATTGGACTTATATCCACATATTCATATTCACGACATGCTTTATATATACTTTGGGCTTCACTGATATCTTCACCTGACAATTTCGCAGCCAATATTGCGTTATTCAAATCTTTGGTTGCGGATATACAATTATCAATTTGTCCCTGAATATCGTCTTTATTGATTGTTTTACTGGAAATTATAGCACCTGCGATATTAGTTGCGGTATTACCAGCCAATAATCCAGTTCGCCAATTACCAAGGGTTTTAGATTGTTTAGTTAAATCATCAATCTGTTGTTGTGCAGTCGCTTTATCTTTAACCGCTGTATTATAGATATTATTAAATTCTGTTAAAAATGCACTTCGTTGGTTTGCATCTGGTTCGGTGCCTGTATATTTTGCAGAATTTTCTTCTATTTCTTTTAATATTTTCTCTAATTCTTCAATTTCTTTATCGGTTTTTTGTTTTACAAACCCTGTTGCCGTTGCACCAACACCAAGTCCTGTTCCAACCGCGGTTACCGCGGTATTTACCCCAGCCAAAACCTTTAAATCATGTAAATTATCATCAATATCAGCACATGCACGATATGTATTTTGCAGGGCCGTGTTTAAATCAAGGGCCTCTGCAAACGCGGTATTCAAACTAAAAGAAATTAAACCAGTAAAAAACACACCTAAAAATGCACAGCAAAAACTACCCGTGTGTGTGTGTGTGTGTAGGTTTCTGCGGTTTTTGACACATTTTTCCCTTTCCTTTGATTGGCATTATATCATATTTCAGGTATAGAATCAAAAAAAAAGAACTCGCTGGTGTTTGTTTATTATTTACGCATACCTGTTTTTGGGTCAATCCAGACCCTTTCTTTTGCAATTTCCATCATTGGCATATCGTGTATGCTGTCTGAATATGAACGAATTACATTTGGGATATATTTATGTTCCAATGCCCAATTATCCAACGCGACAACTTTATTTGGCCCCCAACACACAAATTCATATTTATATGGTTTTTCTTTGTTTACACGCGAACACATCACAGCATCAAATTTCATATCGGCAACCAATTCTGGCACCAAATAATCTGGGGATGCAGAAATCAAAACAACTTTATTGCCGGATTTTTTTTCTTTGGCAACCTGTTCTTTTGCCCACCCGAAACGATTTTGTTTATGTAATTTAATAACAGGCCCCGAAAAATCACGAACCATTTTCGGTGTTATAAAATTACGAATTGTTTCACGCCACCATTTACCCTTGTGATTGAACACAGAAGCACAATATCCAACAACAACCCTTCGTCACGTCCACCTTCAACTGCTCCCACTCTTCCTGAGTGCATGCAGGA
>CALYRP010000029.1 GCA_945483255.1 uncultured Pseudomonadota bacterium | reverse complement strand
TAATAATATTGGTATTGGAAATACTTTTGTTTGGGCGTCTCGTTTCAGTGATACTTCTAATTATGCAAATATGGTCGAAGATACAACAAACCCAGAAAACAATGTTTGTTTTGTTCGTGTAGAATTAAAATCTGATGACGCATCAAGGGTTTCTGTGGCTGATATTCCTGCTAAATATTTTATGTGGGGTGAATCAATTGAATGTGGTTCGTGGGCTGATGAAAAAATGATGGAACAACGTATTTTGGATGCACGCAAGGGTGCGCGTATCGGTGGCATCGTTGCATCTACTGTTGGTGGTGCGGGTCTTGGTGTTGGTACAATGGAATTAATAGGTAATACATCTATCAAGGGATGGAAAGGACAAAAAGGTTTAGAAGGGGCAGCCTTGTATAAATCTGTCTTAAGAACATATGATGTAAATTCTGTGGAATATAAAAATATTACCGATGCTTTGGCGGTTATCAAGGATGCATGTGAATCTGGTACAAATTTGGCAGAATGCGAAACATACAAAGATTTATTTGAAGAATTTGCAAAATAATAAAAGGTAAAAAAATGAAAAAATACGGAATTTTATTATTGTTATTTGTGCCAATTGTATCATTCGGTGCGCCATCTGTTAGAATGTTGGGAAACAATAAACCTGCATTGACAGCTGCGGCAGCATCTGGGGCAAAAATAACACCAACAAAGACAACAGAATCATCTGTGAATACTTCACGTGTTGGATCTTTGCATGCAAAAACAAAAACAAGTAGTTTAGTGACAACAAGTTCTTTGGGAACAGAATCAAGATTCCCTGTTATTAAACCTGCAGGTATATATAACAGTGTTGTATCACCAAAACCAGATAATGCGCCAACTGTTGCGCCAACGCCATCAGGTGTTGATGTTGCTGCGATTGTTGATGCGGTTACACAAAATATTGAAAATAATTATTACACAAAAACAGAAGTTTATAATACCGATGAATTCAAAGAAGCTGTTCGTGCTGAAATACCAGAAACAGATGATCCAAGAATTGATGCGGTAAGAATTGGTTCAAAACCTGTTCACAGTGCACAATTACCGTCCGATTATGTTTATATCTGGATTGAAGAAAATTAATCTTTTAGTGTATTTTTTACTTAAAAAAGATTGTAGATTTGTTCTACAATCTTTTTTGTTATGAAAGATATTTTAAATAAACTTTTAATATTACGAACATCAGGGATCGGTCCTGTTAAATATAAAAAATTACAGGCTGAATTTGGTGCAGACGAAAATATTATTGAACATTTATCGTTGTCGAATGATTTTATTGATTCTGTAAAACGTGAAATGGACCAAGCATATAATTTAGGAATTGAATATATTTCTGATGATGATTCGCGATATCCTGCATCTTTGCGCAATATAAAAAATCATCCGATTATAATCAGTGCGCGTGGAAACATTGAAACGCTTTCAAAAAAATGTGTATCGATTGTTGGGACGCGTCATTCAACCGCGGCGGGTATGAATTTTATATCAGAAATAGCGAACGCGTTCGTGGAACACAATTTTGCGGTTGTATCCGGTATGGCAATGGGAACAGATACAGCGGCACATCGTGGTGCATTATTATCAAATGGAAATGCACAAACAATCGCGGTCTTGGCGGGTGGTGTGGATTATATATGGCCACTTGAAAACGAATCGCTTTATTATGAAATTATGGAACGTGGTGTAATTATCAGCGAAATGCCGGTCGGGATGATGCCAAACGCACAAAATTTTGTTCAAAGAAATCGTTGGGTTGCAGGAATCGGGGACAGTTTGATTATTGGTGAAGCAGATGAAAAATCAGGCAGTATGACCACCGCACGATTCGCAATTGAATATAAAAAGCCAGTATTTGCGGTGCCTGGGCATCCATCTGATGCACGAAGCGAAGGTCCAAATTCTTTGATTAAAAAAGGTTTGGCAATAATGTGTACATCTGTGAATGATTTCTTTGATAATAAAATTGATATAAAAAATAAAAAAAATGTTAAACCAGAAAATGAAATTTTAGATAAAATGGGAATAATTCCTGTGTCAGAATCTGTATTGGCAAATCTTGTCAAAAAAAGCGTTTCGGAAATCAAATCTGAATTAGTGATATTAGAATTGCAAGGTTTAATAAGAAAACAAGATGGCGGTTATGTTTTAAATTGATTTTTTAAATGTATATACAGTGTATATACAAAGTGCGAAAAACCAGGAAAAAAACGAATCGTTGTCAAAAAATAAATCTTTAAAAATAAATCAACATTTGGTTGCAAACAGAAATTAATCTTATAAATTATTCAACATCCAAACGATTGATTTATATCAATCAACAAAGCGAGAGAAAAAAGAGTAGGCGGCATATAAAGTGCTTTATGTGCGGGGGTGGTTTTATAACCATTTTTGAAAAGCGGCAAACTCTTTTTAGAAGGAAAAAGGAGCAAACGGCAATGCAAGCAATAGCGACAAACAAAAATGTAAATGTGGAATCGTTGATGGGGGCTTTTGCGGCCAAAATAGATTCCGCCGGATTTGCAGCCTGGATTGCGCCTTTGCAAGTGGAAATATGCGACAAGTGTTTAAATATGTTTGCGCAAAACCAATTCACCGCCGACTATGTCAAAAAGGAATACGAAAATATCCTTGGCAATATAGCGGCGGATTTTTGTTTGGATTTAAATATAGCGGTTCGTGCTAATAATAATAATGTTGCGTTGTCTGCAAATGATAATGTTGTTTGTGAATATAAACCAACAACAAAACCAGTTCAAAATAAAAATGGATTTGATGCGTTTATAACATCTGATGAAAATATGTTTGCTGTTGCGGCATGCAAAAAAATCGCGATGGAAAATTCTTCATTTTCACAATTGTTTATTTATGGACCAAGTGGTTCTGGCAAATCATTGTTGTTAGATTGTATTTGCAATACAACAAATAAAAATGTTGTTCGTATGTCTGGCGGTCAATTTGTTGCAGAATTTGCGCGCGCACTTCGTGATAAAACAATTTTTTCATGGAAAGATTATTGCAGAAATTGCGATATGTTTATAATGGACGATGTATGTGCGTTGGCGGGTAAACGTGCAAGCAGTGATGAATTTATGCAATTAATTACAGATTTACATGCGGCTGGTAAAAACATTATTTTGACTGCAAACGGAACACCTAATTCATTAAATGGTTTTGATCGTCGTATACAATCTTTGTTTGCGTCTGGCCTTGTTGTTGATGTTGCAGCGCCAAACGCGTATGTTCGTCGTTCTATGTTATTGAAATCTGATGTTGATATGAATGTTGCAAATGAAATTGCAAAACAAATAAACGCGGATGGTCATTTGGTAAATGGTATTATTAATAAAATCAAAACATATACTGAATTGATGGGTGAACGTGTTGATATGGATATTGCATCGCGTTTGTTGGCTGATGTTTTGAATAAAACAAAAACACCATTGATGATGGTTAAAACAATGTGTGAAAAAATGGCGGTATCTTTTGATGAAATATCTGGAAATTCACGTGCGCGTCGTGTTGTTCGTGCGCGCCAGATAATGATGGCTGCATTAAAGGCATCAACAAATTTATCATTAACTGAAATTGGAAATGTATGTGGCGGTCGTGATCACGCAACGGTTGTTTATGCATTATCACAAATTGAAAAACAAAAAATGTCTGATTTGATATTAAATGCTGAAATTGATGACATGATAAAATTGTGTAAATAAAGTTTTGTTCCAAGGAACAAAAAGAGGAGAAAAACACCGCCCAATCGGGCGGAGTTTTTTTGCATGTATACCTAAAATATGATATAATATTCCCATAGGAAAAGGAGATTAAAGTCGTGAAAACCGCAGAACCCTATGCACACACACGGATAGTTTTGCCGTGCTTGTTTTTAACAATATTTAGTTTACCAGCATTCGCAGAAACCAATTTAAATATCGCAATTCAAAATGCACGAACAGCGTGTTCGGGTATCGATCAATCAATGCATGATATGAAGGTCAAGGCCGGAATTAATACCGCTGTAACGTCGGTTGGAACTGTTGCGGGTGGCGTTGCATTGGGGACAGGTATTGCAAAATATTCTGTTGATAAAGAACAGTCAGAATTAGCAAACAAAGTTGCAAAATTAATTGCGGAAAAATCAAATATTCCAATTGAAAAATTAGAAATTGCGGACGAAGCAGAATTTCGTGATGCAATTAAGCGTGCGGTACATTCCGATGCGTCAATAGCATCTGATATTCAAAAAATAAATGAATTGGAAAAAAAATCAAAAACACTTGGTAATGTTCGAACCGGGACATTGGCGGCATCGACCGCAACCAATATTGCGGGAACTGCGATTGCGGCAACAAACAAAGTTGATGAAGGTTTGGAAGAAAAAATAAATAAATGTATCGCATCCATCAAAGAATTATCAAATGTTAAATTGGCGGCGCGTATTGAAAAAACAGCCGACAACAATGAAATCGCAATTGCGGATAAAATCATAAACGCATGTCGTGATTATGAATATATTGATATAACACCAATCAATAAACGCGCATTGGGTGCGGCGGTATCGTCTGGTATCGGTATTGGAACTGGTGTTGTCGGAACAATTACCAGCGCGGTTTCGAATACGGATAATAATCGTCATAATGACAAGGGTTATGCACTTAACACAACAGCAAATGTTATGGCGGGTGCATCAACGGCGGCATCAGCCACGGCAACAATATTTAATGCGACACAAATATCGGCAATTAAAAGGGTAGCATATGTAGCCGAAGTATGCGAGGGGGCGCTGAAATAATCATGAAAAAATTATTACCAATTTTATTTTGTTTAACAATATTACCATCATTTGCAATAACAATAACAGTAGATACACAATTAAAATGGAATTCTAAGGTTATTGAGAGTGCCGCTCTAGCATGTAGGTTAGGATCAAGTTTAACTTTCGGAGATGCTTATTATGGTATATTGGATGACCTGTTAGAGAGAGATACTTTTTCTTGTAATGATGCCGCACGTGTATGTAAATCAAAATGTTCTGAAGAAAATTTTGATGATAGTTTTTGTAAAGATTTATGCATAAAATTTGTTTATGCGTTAGTAAACACATCAAGATTAAGAAAGAATGCAGGGAATAATCCTTGCTTCGGAAACAGCGAGAAAGGACATTGTGTATCGTTTGGTTTTGGTTATGAAAGTCAGATTATAAACAATATTGGTCTGTCTGATATATTGGAATTTGATAAAGAATATAACAAAAGAAATTGTAATATAGGGGCCTCCTTTATAGATATTTGCCCTTACGGTTTAAGTGATAATAAAAAATGCACCTATATCCCATGCACAGATAATATTGGTAATATTGTTATTATGTATAACATACCACAAAACACAGAAGACGATGATGACAGAATAATACAGAATTTCTGTGGGATAGGGGGCGGTAGTGTACGAGTCCCCTATACGGGATGGGCGGATCGTTGTCATGGTGTTTCAGAAACTTATTGTAATACCTTGCAGCGAAAGTTTGGAAATAGGATAGAAATTGAATATCAAAATAATGGGGAGTGTAGAATAGGAAAGGATGCAGATATATTATACGGCGGGGAGATGCACAGTGATGGTGATGGTAATGGAAAAGTTATTTATTATAAACGCAATGAAACTACAGGAGAATACGAAAGAATTCTGTCTGATTTATGAGTGAGATTAATCGTGGTGTTTTTTTGCATATATACCTAAAATATGATATAATACTCCCATAGGAAAAGGGAATTAAAGTGTCAAAAACAGAACAACTTCAAAATGCAACACAAAAAGTCACTTATTGGGACGTACGACAGGCGTTTAATAATTTAAATAAAATGTTAAGTGGTGAATTTTACGTATCGTCCAAAGATTTGATAAGCGCTGAGGGTAAAAAGGTTCCGGGATTTTCTTATACTGGTTATGCCGCAGGTGTCGGTTTGAACCGTATTTTGGATGCGTTAAATATAAAGTATACAACACATATGAAAGGTGGAAGTGGTGTTGATGAACATTCTGAAATTCATATTGTTGATATTGATTCTCAAAAAAGATTTTTAGATATACTGGAAAAATGTGGTTCGTTTGAATCAACCGTGCGGGTGGAATTAAATCGCACGAATGAAAATTTTATGAACAATCCATTGTTCCAACAAATCAGATAAAAACACCGCCCAATCGGGCGGTGTTTTGTTCCTTGATTTGAATTATCTTGTTCGGTAAACAATGTCATGCTGAGCGAGCTTGCCGAGCGTGAGCATCCATATACTTTTTATAGATTGCCACGCAAACTCTGTTTGCTCGCAATGACATAGAAACTTGGATTTATCGTGTTTCCAAGAATTAAAACCAGCCTTTTTTGTCGCTTTTGATGCCGGCGAATTCGGATAATGCTTTCTTTTGTTTTTCTGTTAATTTCTTTGGTATTGTAATTCCGATTTCAATATATAAATCACCAAATCCACCGCGGCCATTTGGCATACCGTGTGTGCGAACACGCAAGCGTTCGCCAACCTGGGTGCCAGATGGGATTTTTACTGATAATTTTTTTTCATCAATTGTTTCAATTTCGATTTCGCCACCCAATGCAAGTGTTGCAAAATCCAGATCCATGTGCATTAACAAATCATTCCCAACGCGTTCAAATGTTTTATTTGGACGAACACGAATATCAAGATAGAAATCACCGCTTTCGCCACCATGTGGGGCGGCTTCGCCCATGCCCGCCATGCGCAGGCGTGCGCCATCCATTACACCCGCTGGGATTTTTACATCCAATGTGCGTTGTTTGTTAACCGTGCCGGTGCCGTCGCATGCGCTGCATTTTTTATCAATTTTTTTACCAAGTCCGTTACAATCTGGGCATGGGGTTTCAACCGCGAAAAATCCCTGGCGTGCGTGAACATACCCGGTGCCGCCACATGTTGAACATTTTGGTGCCGGTTTTCCGTCTGCGGTTCCGTTGCCGCCGCATTTTTCACATTTTGTTGCGCTGGTAAATTTAATCGTATGTGTTGTTCCAAAATAGGCATCTTTTAAATCAATGACGACTTCGTCCAATAAATCGCGGCCGCGTTGTTGGCGTGGGGTGTCCCCACCAAATCCACCACCGAATCCAAAACCGCGCATGGCTTCGCGTAAAATATCTTCCATGCCGCCCATGTCGCCACCACCCATGTTGAAATGGAATGACCCATTGCCAAATGGGTTGCCACCGAATCCAGCCCCCGCAGATGCACCATTGCCACCGGCAAATGCAGCATCACCGAATCGGTCGTATGCCGCACGTTTTTGCGGATCTTTTAAAATATCAAATGCGTTGTTAACTTCCTTGAATTTTTCTTCGGCAGATTTGTCGCCTGGGTTTTTATCAGGATGATATTTCATAACCAATTTATGATATGCCTTTTTTATGTCGGCATCAGTCGCGTCCCGTGCCACACCCAAAACTTCATACGGATTTTTATTCATAATTTTACCTGTTCGTTTTACCTTGTGATAAATATATAGGTATATTGTTATAAAAATCAAGTCCGTAAAATATATTAATTTTGTGGGGACTGGCGCGGTTTTGCCTTGAAAAAAAATTAAAAATGTTCTAATAATTATCTGATAAAAGTGGGAAAGTTATGAATAAATATGATGCATCAGATATAGAAGTACTTGAAGGTTTGGAACCGGTTCGTTTGCGTCCTGGGATGTATATCGGTGGGACAGACGAAAAGGCATGGCACCATTTGCCGGTTGAAATTATGGATAATTCAATCGACGAAGCTGTTGCGGGGTTTGCCAAGAAAATTGTTGTAAACCTGATTGATTCCAAGACAATTGAAATAACAGATGATGGTCGTGGTATCCCGGTTGATGAACATCCAAAGTATCCAGGTAAATCTGCATTGGAAGTAATTTTGACAACACTGCATTCGGGCGGAAAGTTTAATAATAACGTTTATAAAACCAGTGGTGGTTTACATGGCGTGGGAAGTGCGGTTGTAAATGCGCTTTCGTCCAATATGGATGTTACTATTTCCAGGGACGGTTTTGAATGGAGACAAACTTTTTCAAGGGGCAAAGTAACCAGCCCAATCACCAAAGGCGCGGCGACCAAGGCACATGGAACAAAAATAAAGTTCACATTGGATGATGAAATATTTGGTGAAAATGCTGTGTTTAAACCAATCAAGATTTATCGTATGGCGCGCGCAAAATCATTTCTTTCGCGTGGGGTAAAAATTGAATGGCATTGTAACCCGGCGCTTATTACCGAAGATATGAATATTCCATCGGATAAAGAATTTTACTATCCAAATGGGGTTGCTGATTTTGTTGCTGAAAAAACAGATTCAAAACCACGTATATTGCCAAAGATATTTTCTGGATCTATTGATTTTCCAGATGACAGCGGTCGTGTTGAATGGGCGTTGACTGTGTTAACCGATGAAAATGGCGCGGCATCTGATGATGGATTTTTCGCGTCTTACTGTAATACAATCGCAACGATTGATGGCGGAACACACGAAAACGGATTCAAAGCCGCGATAACCAAGGGATTAAAAGCCTATGGTGAAAAGGTTAATAATAAATCGGCGGCATCAATTATCAGCGAAGATGTTTTTGATTCAGTTGCTGCAATCGTTTCTGTGTTTTATAAAACCCCACAATTTTTAGGTCAGACCAAGGAAAAGTTATCAAACCCAGAAATTGCCAGATATACTGAAAACGCATTGCGCGATCCGTGGGAAATGTTTTTGGCTTCTGATCCAAAGACAGCCAATGCGTTGCTTGATTTCGTTGTGAATCTTGCAAACGCGCGTATCAAAACAAAACAAGTTAAAGATGTTGCGCGTAAAACACCAACTAAAAGAATTCGTATGCCGGCTAAATTGGCAGATTGTTCAAAGCATGGCATCGAAGGTACCGAATTATTCATCGTCGAAGGTGAATCGGCTGGCGGAACTGCAAAGCAGGCGCGTGATCGTGCAACCCAGGCAATTATGCCATTGCGCGGAAAGGTTTTGAATGTGCTTTCTAATTCTGATGAACGTTTCAGTGCGAATCGCGAATTAAACGATTTGATTGATATTATCGGTGCAGGCACTGCCAAAGATTGGGATGACAGTAAACTTAGATATGAAAAGATTATCGTTATGACTGATGCGGATGTTGACGGCAGTCATATTGCGTCATTGCTTATGGCATTTTTCTATCAATATATGCCGCAATTAATTTATGGGGGACATTTATATTTGTCTTGTCCGCCGCTTTATAAATTAACATGCGGAACCGAATCGATTTATGTCGATACCGATGAAGAATTGGAAGAATTAAAAAATACAAAATATAAAAACAAGAAAATCGAAATATCCCGATTCAAAGGTTTG
>CALYRP010000028.1 GCA_945483255.1 uncultured Pseudomonadota bacterium | reverse complement strand
AAACAAAGCACAATTTGAAGAAAAGTTAAATGTTGGGAAATTGGATTTGTCATCATTAGTTTTTGCAAATCGTGCAACTTTGGATTCAATATATTCTACGAATAATGCGGTTATAAATGGGGCTTTGACTGCTGATTCAAGAAATTTAAATATTAACAACACTTTGACATTGGCAGATTCTGCAAAATTTTCATCTTTTTACACAAACGATTTATATGTTAATACTTTGACATTAAGCGGTTTCAGTGTTTCAAACACATCTGGCAAAGGGACCACTTTGAAAATCATAGGTGATATGGATTTGGTATTGGGGCATATAACCGCTGCGTATGTGTCTGTGGGATATACTGGTTCGGTTACACCGCGATTAAATATTACCGATAAAATTCAAGATCCAAAAGATTCATCTTTTTATTGGGATGTCAAAGGAAATAAAGCAAGATTTGCAGACATAAATTCCCCGGAATTATCACGTATGGCATCAATAATTATTGCAAAGGAAAGTGTGTCTGGAACTGTTGCAACCAATATATTTGCTGGGGTTGCGGCAAACGCAAATGCGACTGTTGCAGATTACATAAATGCAATTAATAACATGCAAACGCAAATACGCGCTAAATATGAATTGTTGAATTTGAAATAAATTATGATATAACACTATCTAAGTGGGGTATTTGATGAAAACAGTATGTGAATTTTGTAAAACAGAATATAATTTGGAACGCGCACCAAATACGGCTGTTAAATGTGCGGTGTGTGGACATGTTTGGGTGCCACATAGACGCGGTTTGTCAAAATCTATGATGAAATTTATTGCGGCACTTTGTGCTTTTATTGCGGCGGCTATATTTTCGTTGGTTGTCATTGTTAATTTTTCAGGCGTAAAAAAGAATCAACCGCTGATTACAAAAATAGATAATAAAAACATTCATATGGTTATGGATGAAAATGGTAACAATCGTATTTTTGTATCTGGTGATATAACGAATACGACAGATGATATTTATGGTTTGCCGAACATAATAATAATATCATATGACACACATGATAATGTTTTATCGCGTCAAACATTTATGCCGCCTGCAACATTATTAGAAGGTAAAACCACCACCACATTCAATTATATGTTGTCAGTTGATCCAACAAACGTGAAAAGATTATCTGTGGAATTAAAGGGAACAAAATGAAATATATATACGCAATAATTTTGTCTTTGATTTGCACTGTGTCGGTTGCAGACGATGTTCCACCGATGCCTGCGCCAAGGGTAAGTTTGTTTTCAACAACTGTTGATTGGGCGGCGGTAACCGGGTTGCCATTGCATCAATATGCTGGTGAAATTGTTGGTAAAAATAAAAATTTAGTACGCGAAGGTTTGGTATTATATTACCTGGATTCATTTCCTTGCTATGGCGAAGCGGACAGTGTTCGTGTTTGGCTTTCGCCAAATGGAAAAATGTCGGGGCATTTAAGACTGGTTTGTGTTGCAGCGCCAAAAACAATTTCTTTTGCATGGCGTAATGCAACCGAAGATGCGACACAATCACGAACAACTGGAATTTTAAATTGTCCAACAGATGGAAAACGTGATTTTACAATCGATATTTCAAAATGTGATATTGGGCCAAATTGGACGGAATATAAATAATGGCAGAAATTAAAAATTTTATTGTTGGTGAAAACGACACAGGTATAAGAATTGATAAATTTTTATCAAATCAAATGCCTGAATTTTCGCGCAGTGAAATTCAAAAATTTAATATATCGCGTGCCGATAAAAAAGCATTAAAATTGTCCGACAAGACAAAAATTGGCGATGAATTTATTGTTGAAATTGCTGATAAAGAAACCGATGTCGCGTATGACAATATATCAAACGATTTTGATTTAGATATTTTATTTGAAGACGATGATATTATCGTTATAAACAAACCGCGTGGTGTTGTTATGTACCCAAGTGCCGGGAACAAAACCAGGACATTGGTTCAAAATTTATTGGCGTATACAAATTTATCCACGCTGGGTGGGGCGACAAGACCTGGGGTTGTGCATCGCCTTGATAAAGATACCAGCGGTGTTATGGTTTTTGCAAAAACAGATGCGGCATATCGCGGATTGGTAAAAATATTTATGGCACACGATTTGACGCGTAAATATGTTGCGTTTGTTTGGGGTGTTCCAACATGGGGTGGGGCAGAAATTACCGGAAATATCGCGCGCTCGTCCCGTAATCGTCAAAAAATGTCATTGGTTAAAACCGGGGGCAAGCCTGCACATACAATCGTCAATGTTATGGATGTTTGGACACGACCAAATGTATCGATGTTTCGTTGCACATTGATGACGGGGCGCACACATCAAATCAGGGTTCATTTGTCTTCGCATGGTTTTCCGGTATTGTGTGATCCGTTATATGGGCGCGAAAAATCGCATATTGGTTCGGTCAAAAACCCAGAATTATTGGAATTTTTGAAAAATCATAATGGGCAAATGTTGCATGCTGAAATTTTGGAATTTGTTCATCCGATAACCGGCGAAAAAATGCATTTCAAGGCATCACTTCCCGACGATATGATGGAATTGAAAGATATACTTGATAACGAATAAATTTTCCGCTTGAAACAATTCATTTTTTGCTTTCTTTATTTTGGTTTGTATGATAAAATAAATACAAAGTAAATGGAGAAAGGGGATGAAAAACATCATCAAAACATTTGGTTTATTGTCAGTTTTTGCCATAATTCCGGCATCGTTTGCGGCAACTTCACGCGTCAGCATGATTTCAAAGGCATCGCCACGTCTGCCGTCAATTGCGGGATATATCATGGCGAACAGTGCTGCAAATGGAACACTGAACACTGTTGTTAATGGAACGACAACATCATATTTGGCTGATCCTGATTGTATAAGCAATTATACAGATTGTATCAAGGGTAATGATGCATGTGGTTCAAATTTCGAAGATTGTACAAATTCCATATTGTTGCATGCGAAAATGCCAAATTGTTTAAGTGTTTTGGCACAATGCAGTGCGGCTGGTCGTACATCCCTTTTTGGAACGGCTGATTTGAATGCGATTGCAACAGCGGCCACAACAAATTCAAATGGCGAAGTTACTGCGTATACATATCCATTGGCGGGCAGTGCGCTGGGGCAAATGGTTACGGCTGCGCAAATCGATAACCAATTAAGCGCGGATAAATGTGTTAAAAATTACACATCCTGCTTAAGAAAAGACAATGTTTGTGGTTATGATTTTGAATTATGTACAGACAACAAAGAATTCAAAAAACAGGCTTTGGAATGTGCATCTACATTGGCACGTTGCCAAAGTGATGGTAAAACCGAATTGTTTGGTTCTGTAGAGGCCGCAAATGGTTTGAAACCGGCGGCGGGTTCAAGATTGGCTGAATTAATCACCGAAGGTGCGGCATTGGCGGTAAATAACGCGGTTGCCACATGTAACAAAGTAACAGACCAATGTATTTTGAATGCGTGTACAAAAAATCCAAACAAATGTATCGAAGGTCGTCCAGAAATCTTAATCAGAATTGCTGATGCAACCAACGGGGGCAAGGCTGTTACAACCCAAGATTTGATGGAAATCACAAATATCACAGAGAAACGCGAAATCAGCAACTATATCCGTCAAGAATGTCAACAAACAATCGGTTCAAATAAATATTGTTATATGACGGTTATGGGCAAACCGGTTACAAAAGAATCTGTGTTAACAAATCCTGACAATGTCAGCGAAGTATTCGAAGATATGTACAACGGTCAATTTGGTCGTTTTGCGGCATTGAACGATAAAATCACACAAATCGCAGATAATTTTGATGCCAAAGTCCAAGATAAATGTATTGATACAATATCATCTTGTGCGATGCGTTCTTGCGGTGGCGGTATTGGTTCTGTTTGTTATTCGCAATCACGCGATGAAAACGGCGGTGTAGATATTTCAAAAACAGAAAAATCTTATAACGAAGTTAAATCTGCATGTCGTGCAATCGTTGATGTTGATGCAAATTGTCAATATGCCGCTGTATTAAGTCAAGGTTCTTTGTATGCGGGATATATGGATGATACAAACAGTGTATTCACAACATTGTATCCACAAAAAGTTAGCGCAACAACCCCAGACCCAATTGGTGTTATCGCAACATTGAATGCAACATTGGCAACATCATATAATGATGCGGCAATTGAAAATATGCGTAAACAATGTCAAACGGTTGCGTTGTCATGTGTAAAATCAATGTGTGGCAAAGATTATACAAATTGCTATCGTAACCGTACCGATGTTATGGCGGGTACATATAACACAGACCAAACAAAATTCAATAACAGCATGAATAAGATGGGTGGCGTATTAGATTACAATATTGTTATTGGTTTGTGTATGAATACTGTTAAAGATTCATCCGTATGTAATGAACATTTAAAGATTGCATTATCTAAGTTAACAGATGATACACAATCTTGGGGTTCTAATACATCTGTAAGATCTGCATGGAAAGATGCGAATTCTGTAAGTGCGTCTGCCGTTGTTGATCCGGATAAGGTTGTTGTTGGTTGTACCGTTTCAAAGACATCTGATGATTGTCCTGCGGGTATCCAAGAAGAACCGACTGACGAAGGTTTGTGTATCGGTATAAGTGATGAAAACGGATGTATATATGATACGCCGGTATATCAGAACTTGGCTGATTATAAATTAGATAATGCAGGAACATCATTATTCCAAGAATTGTTGGCTGATGTTGAAAAAGAGGCCCAGGCAAAATACAATGCCAAGTTAACAAACGAACAAAATGTTTGTTTGGCACAAAACAATGGCGGTATCATGGGCGCCGCGGAAAATGGTTCAACATTTATGTGGGTAAAATTGAAATCTAACAAGATTCCAAAGACATATAACATGAAAGGTTTAACACCAAAACAATTCGTTGCATCAAATGATTTGTATGGTTCGTTCTGTCGTGCGCGTATAACTGTTACATCTGATGATAAAGACATACAAAGTGTCTTGAACAAAGAAGGCGCAACCGCATATTTTGCCGTTGGTGATGCATTTACTTGTGGTTCATGGATTGATGATAAAACCATGGCAAAAATAAGTGAAAAAGTCGGTCAACGTAAATTATGCGAAGAAGGCTATGGCGTATGGGATACAACAACCGGTGAATGTTCCGGCACGTCCACCAAAGAAAAAATTGCATATGCATGGGGAACCGTTGCACCTGCATTGGCCGCTGGTGGTATCGGTATCGGATTAACAGAATCTGGTTTGATTGGTGGTTTGTTGAACAAGGCTGATCAAAAGAATTCAAATAAGGTTACACAAAAACAAGATAAACGTTTGTGTGCATCTTATGCAGATGAAGCTATTAAGCAAGCCACTGGTGAGGGCGCGGCTAATGCAACGACTGCTGCAACGACTGCTTTGAGTAATGCTAAAGCTTTGTGTGATAGTATTTATAGTGCTGAAGACACAAAAAAGGCCACTTATTGTCCTGCTGGTGGTGCTACTAATGCAGATGTTATATCCGCTGCTAATATAATCAAAAATTCTTGCAATGCTGCGTCAGATGTTGCATCGAAGGCATCTAACGATAATAACAAGGCTGCACGTATTGCGATTCCAATTGTAACAACAGCGGTTGGTGGTGCATTGGGTGCGGGTATTACGGCATCTGTAATCCAGGCAAAGAAAGAAGAAATCAAAAACAAAGCCGTTGCCGAATGGATGGAAGAAATCGGTGAACATATCCAATGTTATTTGGGTGCCGATGAATTGGGTTCATATGGTGACGTGGTATCTTTCACAATTGAATAATCGATTAATAAAAAACCGCCCATCCGGGCGGTTTTTTATAATTCAAATTCTTGGAAATTACAGTCCGTCAAAAAACTCTCTGTCATTGCGAACAAACGAAGTTTGCGTGGCAATCTATATTCTTTGTGGATGCTCACGCTGACGCTCAGCATGACAAAGAACTTTTAATTGCTTTTATTTCCAAGAATTATTCGTTATCTGGGAACATCGTCCATCAAAAACACTAATGTCATTGCGAGGGAGTCTAACGACCGTGGCAATCTATATTCTTTGTGGATGCTTACGCTGACGCTCAGCATGACATAGAACTTTTGACTGCTTTTATTTCCAAGAATTATTTGTTATCTGGGAACATCGTCCGTCAAAAACTCTCTGTCATTGCGAGCAAACGAAGTTTGCGTGGCAATCTATATTTTTTGTGGATACTCACGCTGACGCTCAGCATGACAAAGAACTTTTGATGCTGGTTGGTTCCTAGAATTATCATAACCCCTCCCGGTCTTTGACCGTACTCCCCCATGCTGGGGGAGAACCGTAACCCCCTCCTGGTCTTCGACGGCACTCCCCCATACTGGGTGAGAACTTAAAAGTTTCCATTGCCTTTCGTTTGTTTTATATCTATAATCTTGTAAAATAAAAGGAATGAAATTATGAATAATTTATTGCGTAAAATATTTGGCCCACGCGGAACAAAAACAACCGCTGGGGAATTGGCAAAAAAATTTGGTTTGGAATTACAGGGCAATCCTGATGAAATTGTTCGTGGTGTTGCGCCAATCGCGGATGCAAAACCTGGGGATTTGGCTTTTTATTCTACGGAACGAAATTCAAATGCTTTCAAGATTTTACCAATTACTGTTTTGCAAAAAACACGTGCAACTGTTATTTTATTACAACGCGAACAAATCAAGGATGCACCAAAGGGCGCAACTCTTTTGATAACAGAAAGTCCGCGCGGAAATATTGTGAAAATCTTGGGCGAAATTTATCGCGAAAAACCACGTTTTGGTGTTTCTTATTTTTCAGTTGTTGAACGCGGTGTATTTTTCCGTAAAAAACGCACAAATTATATTGGTCAATATGCAACTGTGGAACGTGGCGCGGTATTGGAAGAAGGTGTGAAAATTTATCCTGGTGCATTTATCGGTCGTAATGTTGTAATTGGTGCAAACACAATTGTTCAAACAGGGGCACATATTGAAAACGCAACAATTGGTTCTGATTGTGTTATAAATGCAAATGCGGTAATCGGCAAAGACGGTTTCGGGTATACGCGCCAAGACGGAAAAAATGTGTTTATTCCACATACCGGGCGTGTGGTTTTGGGAAATCGTGTTTCGGTTGGTTCCAGTACTTGTATCGATCGAGGCGCAATGACAGACACGATTGTTGGTGATGGGACTAAAATTGATAACCTTTGCCAGATTGCGCACGGTGTTGTTATCGGGAATGAATGTTTCTTGGCATCTGGGGTTGGTATTGCCGGTGGTGCGGTGATTGGAGACCGCGTTTTATTGGGTGGACATGTTGGTATCGCAAATGGTATTCATATTGGTGATGATGTAGAAATCGGTGCAAACAGTGGTGTTTTCCGTTCTATTCCAAATGGTGAAAAATGGATGGGTATGCCGGCGGGGCCTGGTATTGAATTCTTCCGTCATTATGCATGGGTTAAAAAACAGATTGAAAAAGATAAGAAATAAAAAACGCCCAAACGGGCGTTTTTTATTAAATACTTTTTATTTTGGACATACGGATAATAATCCCATGGTTGTTTGAACGTCTTTGTTCACAGACACGCTTATATCGCGGTGCATGCCGTCGGTATATTTGTATGTAAACGCGTTACCTTGGAATGATGGTGCGCGTTCGTATATATCATTAAATGGTTCCAATAATGTATCAAACCATTGTTTGTTTTTGCACAAACATGTGTTGCGCACATCTGCAATCATTTTACCAGTTACACCATTTGAATATTTATGGGATATTTCTTCGTCGCCCATAACCATACAACGCTTTGTAACGGCATAATAATTTGCATCGTCTTTCAAGAATTCATATATGGCTTTATCATCTGCGCCATTTTCGCGCATTTTATATATTATCCCAGATGTACAACACGCGTCAGCCGCATTCATTAGCATATTATATCTTTGTATCAAAGGTTTCATTGTTGCGTCATTTCCAGATATATTTGTATTGGAATATATTGTATACAACATATCATCAACGCGAACCGGATTAATATGTGGTGCGCGTGGTACAACAGTTGTTTTATATAATGGTTTTTTATACCAAACCGCACATTCTTCATCTGTGTCAAATGGGCAATTATAATCATATTCGCACACATTTTGTTCAACCGCGATATTTTCAACAGGTTCGGACCAATTCACAGAATATTGCATGGGAATTAATACATCAACCGATTCAATGTTTTCTTCGATTTCAATTGGTGTTAATTCACAATCGTCATCAACACATTCAGATGCGCGAACACAATTTGCATTCAACGCAAAGACAATAATTGCCAAAAAAGATATTTTTTGTTTCATAACACTAATTTTATCATAAAAAAGCCATGTTTTAAATAAAAAATTTGTATTGTGTTATATATGTCAAATTTTTATAATATGAATGTGTTCATAAACTAAGAAAGGATTCCGTATGAAAAAGATTTCCATTAGTGCAGTATTAGCGATGATTTCAATGCCTGTTATCGCAGAAGAAACACAACCAGTTTCAGATTCTTCGGAAAATGTTGTTGAACAATACGAACAACAATTCACAGAACCCGTGGCGGCACCGGTTGAAAAAGCGTCAAACCCAAAAACAAAATTTCCACACGGTTTGCAATTAGGGTTGGGTGTTTCGCCAATATCTGGATTGAATGCATTTGTTGGATATAATAATAAGAATTTTGATTCTTTCTGGGCTAAACGATTCGGTATCCGTTTCGATTTTGCAACATATTCACCAATTAAAAGTAAATTAAACAACGAAATAAACGATTTTGTTGACAGTGATGGTTTTGAAATAGGTGACGAATTAAAAGTTAACGATTTTGCGCTGGATGCAAAACATTATGGTGCAATGATTGATTTTTATCCGTTTGGTGATACTTGGTTTCTGGGCGGATGGCGTGTAAGTGGTGGTTATATGACCGGAAAACTTGATTTCGATGCCGCTATACACGGAACAAAAAGCATTGATGGTTTTGAATTTGAATTAGGCGACAGAAAATATTCGTATGAAGGCGGCACAATGCACGGCAAGGCAATGTTGAATTGGAAATATTCTGGACCGTATCTTGGCACTGGGTTTGATTTGGGAATATTCTGCGGATTTAAATTTTACTTTGATGCGGGCGTAGTATTCACAGATAAAACCGCTAAACTTGATTTGAATGTGCCGCTTGATGGGTTGAAAGATATTACATCTGGCACTCCACAAGAAATTACAGGTATTATCGAAGAAAAATACGAAGAAGCAAAAGAAAATACTTTAAAAGATGCACAAAAAGAATTAGATGATTATCCATATTATCCGTTAATAAAGGTTGGATTTATGTATCGATTCTAAAATCAACCGCCCTTTGGGCGGTTTTTTTATTTGTAATATGTAAAATTTCCGATTCGGTTGGTGGTGTTTTGTCCCCGAATCGATAAAACACGAATCGTTTTTTTGCTTTTTTTGTGGTGAAAAATT
>CALYRP010000027.1 GCA_945483255.1 uncultured Pseudomonadota bacterium | reverse complement strand
AAAGTAAAAATGCCATATACGCATCTGTTAATAAACTGACTGCCCAAATAGACGCACAATCAAATGCCAATGCATTTAAAATCAATGCCAACGGATATACAAAAAATATAGATGCAATGCCTTTGACTGCAACTTCCCAATCACGTTCGCCACCTGTAATTTCAGATACCAACATCATCAATCCTGCGCATACAAATAACAACATAACCGACAACACCGGATAAATTATCAAAGATTTAAAAAACGCAAATATTGAAAATGCCGCAAATCCATCACGAATTAAATTAATAATAAAAACCAATATTCCGCCAACCAATCCCCAAAGGAAAGCCTTTAATATGGCATCTTCCATTTTACCGTCAGCAACGATGCGGGTAAAAAAGTATTTTGGACGAAAAAATATATCACATAAACGCGACAACCAATTTCTTTTCTTTGCTTTCATTTTTAGCACCTTTATTTGATTATTTATATTTTTGCTTTATAATTATAAAAAATCAATGGAAAAAAGATATGAAAAATATAGTTATTGTTGGACGGCCTAATACTGGGAAATCAACATTGTTTAATGGTTTAACAAATTCGCGCGATGCATTGGTTCACGATCGTCCTGGCGTTACACGCGATACAATTTCTGGTCGTGTTCCAAATCGTCCTTGGACTGTTTTTGATACTGCGGGTCTTGAAAACGCAAAATCAGGCGTTGCACAAAATTCAACAGATATGGCAATTAAAACAATTGAAAATGCTGATGCAATTTTATTCGTTGTTGATGGACGTGTTGGGTTAAATCCTATGGATTTAGAATGGGCAAAATTGGTTCATAAAAAAAGCAAAGCGCCTGCCCTGCTTTTAGTAAACAAATCAGAATCATCAAAAAGATTATCTGACATACATGATTTTTATAAACTTGGTTTTGGCGAACCATTGTTAATATCTGCGGAACATAAACGCGGTTTTGATGAGATATATGAATTCATGGATAAAATCGGCGGAATTGAACAAGAAACAGAAAATGAAGACAAAACAATAAAGGTTGCGGTTCTTGGCCAACCAAATGTTGGAAAATCTACATTTGTAAATCGGGTATTGGGCGAAAACCGTCAAATTGTTATGGATGCCCCGGGCATTACACGCGATACGGTTAAAATACCAACACGTTTTTATGGCCGCGATATTGTTATTATGGACACGGCTGGACTTCGCAGAAAGGCTGGTGTTACAGACGACGTCGAAACATTATCTGCATTAAAATCATTGGATGCGATTGAAAAATCAGATATTGTTATTTTAATTGTTGATGCAACAAAAAATATTGAAAACCAGGCACTTTCCATTGCTGCACGTGTTTATGACGCGGGTAAAATTTTATGTGTTGCGTTAAACAAATGGGATTTGGTTGAAGAAGCCGAACGCGATGATAAATTATTAAAATTAAAACATCAATTTACTAATTCGTTTCACCAAATTATTAAACCATTGATATTGGCAATATCTGCAGAAAAAGGGACCGGTGTTCAAAATCTTTTCAAACGCATTTACGAACAATGGGATATTTCAAATACTGATGCCCCAACAAGTTTAATTAACAGAATCATTGAAAAATTAGTTGCAGAAAGACAACCACCTATGTCGCGTTTGAAACGGCCAATGAAAATTAAATTTGCACGACAAACTGGGCACCATCCAATCAAGATTACTATAAATGTTGGCGGTGCATCTGATATTCCAGAATCTTATACACGTTATTTAAGACGCGGAATTGCAACGGCATTAAAGATGGAACATTTGCCAATAATAATAGAATATAAAAAAGAAGAAAATCCATTTGATAATAATTAAAAAAACACCGGCAAATGCCGGTGTTTTTTTATGCTATACATTTTGTTGCAAAATCTATGATTGAACCATAAAGCACAGCAAAAAAGAAACATACCGTCCCACCGATAACAAACAAATGCCACACGGCATGTGCGAATTTCAACTTGCGCCATAAATAAAATATAACACCAACAGAATAAGACAATCCGCCCGCCAAGATAAACCACATTCCACGTGCAGAAATCGTTTGAATCATCGCTGGCAAAATCCAAAGCAACGCCCACCCCATAATCAAATATAACACAACCATCCATTTAGGCTGTTTATGTGGATTACTCATTTTCATAATTGCACCGAATATAACAATCGCCCACAATATTCCAAACATGACCCATCCCAGCGCAGTATGTCCACATCTGTTTAAATTAACCAATAAAAATGGAGTATATGTTCCGGCAATCAATGCGTAAATCGCAATTGAATCCCACACTTCAAAGAAACATTCACTTTTATCGCCAATTGTCGCATGACACATTGTTGAACCAAAATAAAGAGTGAACATTGTGAACCCAAAAATAGAACACGCAACAATCGCCCAAACATTATGGTAAACAGCGGCGAACGCGACTAACAAACAAAGTCCAGCCATTGCCAACCCGATACCAATACCGTGGGTTAAAATATTAACCGCTTCTTCTGCACGACTTGATTGACGTTCCCAACGGAACAGGCCTGTAGCCTGCAAAGCCTTTAACAAAAGCGACGCGTGTTTATCTTTCTTTACCGCACGCAATTTTTGTTTTACAACTTTTTTTGTTTTTGTCATGTTTCCTTCCTTTCGTTTCATGAATAAATTATAACACCATATTTATTCTTTCAATAACGCGTTCCCCACCCAGCACTTGCATCAAAGAATAAAGGTCTGGGGTGTTTGTGCGCCCTGTCATTGCAACGCGCAAATTCATTGCAACATCGCCCGGCTTAATTCCACATTTTTCAGCGACCGCAACAATTTTATTCCACCAGATATCTTTGTCATCATTTGCATTAAATGTCGCCAAGAATTCGCGAAGTACATCTTTGTTATATTCATATTCTTTGTTTGGCACAAACAAAAAATCCCAGAAATATGAAACTTCATTTAATGTTTGTTGCCATGTGATAAAGTCCTTGCGGATACGTTTTGGATTATCCCTTTCAATAGACAATACAGATGTCAGATAATCAATATCAGCAATTTGTTTTTTATTGTCTTCGTTTCCATAAACACCCGCCCAATCAACAACAGACTTTACCAAATCTGGGACAGACATTGTTGCAATATATTCTTTGGCCCACCATTCCAGTTTTTTCATATCGAACAAAGAACCCGACATTGGTATTTTCTTTGGACGCATTTCATAATCCCAAAAAGATTTCACCTGCCCTTTTGTCTTGGCTTCTTCATATCCAGATGCCGCGATATTTCCAAGATATTCTATCACCGATTCTGTTGGCCACCCAGCTTGTAAAAAGAATGCCACATTGGCTTCTGGGTCATGACGTTTAGATAATTTTCTTTGTTTGCCAGTTTCGGCATCAATTTTATCAATCGTAGATGTATGGATATAAAGCGGCGGCACCCATCCCATCATACGAAACATTTGAATATGTAATGGGAAAGAAGAAAGCCATTCTTCACCACGAACAACATGCGTTGTGCGCATAAAATGATCATCACACAAATGTGCAAAATGGTATGTAGGCAATCTGTCATTCGATTTAATTAAAACCGTATCTTCATTATTTTCAGGAAAAGATATTGAACCACGAACCGCATCTTTACAGAAAATACGCATTTCTGGATTACCATTTGAATACAAACGAATTGTTGGAATTTCACCATTATCAAGATGCGCAATAATTTCTTCATCGCTGATATTTCTGTCGCGCGCCCATTCACCATAAATACCTGTCGCAAAGCCTGCAGCTGTTTGTTGTTTGCGAATTTCTTCCATATCTTCTGGTTTTAAAAAGCACGGATAAGCCAAACCCTTTTCCAATAAATATGCCGCGACACTATGATAAATATCTTTACGTTGCGACTGATAATATGGTCCGTATTCAGGCATATCATTATATTTCAAGCCGAATTTATCCAATGATTTAATAATAACATCAACAGCATCTTTAACTTCGCGTTTAGTGTCTGTATCTTCTATACGCAACATAAACACACCGCCAGATTGCATTGCTAATTTACAATCAATCAACGAACCATATAACCCGCCCAAATGCATATATCCGGTTGGACTTGGCGCAAAACGGGTTACCATCGCACCTTCTGGTAAATTGCGGGCTGGAAATTTCGCCTCTAATTCATCCAATGTATATTTTGGTGCCGCGCCCAATACGCGCGCTATTAAATCTTTCGATAGTCCGTTTCGCATTTTATTTATCCTTGTTTTTATAACAAACTGATTTTATACTAATTATATGGAAAAACAAGAATTAAAAGATTTTATTACAAACGAAATACGAACTTTTGGTCGCAGACATGGTAAAAAATTGTCAAATCGCAAACAATGGCTGATGGATAATTTATTACCAAAAATCGCCCCAAAATCCGATGATTTTTCCGAAAAACCGGCAATTTTGGAAATCGGTTTTGGTAATGGCGAACACCTGCGCGATTTGGCTTTGTCTAATCCAGACAAAATAATAGTTGGCGCAGAACCGTTTACGAATGGGGTTGCCGCCCTGATGTCAAGTATAACAAACGAATCGGATAATATATTATATGACGAATATAAAAACATACGCGTTCATCCAGACGATGTTCGGTTATTATTAAAAGATTTCGAAAGCGCACAATTCGATGAAATTTGGGTGTTGCACCCTGATCCTTGGCCAAAGGCAAGACACGAAAAGCGCCGTTTATTAAATCATGATTTCTTGAATTTATTGTCAAAACATATACAAAATGGCGGGAAAATCGTTATTGGAACAGACCATTGGGAATATTACGATTGGATTGTGGAACAATTAAAACAAACAAATCTTAAAATTCTATCGACAGATTTGGATATCATTAAAACCAGATATCAATTAAAAAACAAAGCTGGAACATTCGCCCCAAAATACTTGATTTTATCAAACAATTAATAATCCAAGAAAAAACGTACTTTTTCGGACATTTCTGGTTGCAAAATTTCGATTAATCGAATGACTTGATCTATTCTGTCAAAATTATTGCCAAGAATAAAATGTAAATCACCATCAAAATCCCAATTTTGCAAAAGGCCATAAATACGTCCCACAAAATCAGAACGATTCCCCATATCTTCATTTAATGTAAGTGTTAAAATATTCGCGCGAATATCCCGCAATTTTTGAAAAACGTTTTTTAAATTACCGTTATCTAGATCCTGTATATCAAACACTATGTCTAAATCTTTGCCGAAAAATAAATCATCCCTGACAATTTGTAGCATATCAACAAAGCGTTCTAAATTATGTACAGATAAAAATATCTGAACCCCATTTGCCCCAGATTTACAAACGCTTGTTATATTTTCGGCCAATTCATACATCTCTTTTTCAAAATTTTTTTGCAATGGCGAAAATTTATATCTTGTTAATATTTTTACCCCTGTCTTTTCCAGATATGTCCAAGCATTTTCAACAACGGTCGGTGGCACAGATATTAAATGCACATCATTATTTATGATGTTTTCGCACATAATCGCTAAATCATTTGTGTCGTTCGCCCCTTCGCACCAAATGGCGATACGTTTATCCGAATCAGAAAAAATTTCATTTATATCAATCATTTGATTCCAGTTTATCACAAAATATGATATAATGAAAACGAAATGAAAAATAAATTAGAACATATTTTATTATCCATACTTTTAGGATTAAGTATATTCTTGGGTTTATCCTTTTGGTTAAACACTGTTTTCAGTTTTAATATATTTTGTGGGGCACATTGGGATGAATTATCTAAATTGCAGGCATCACAAACACCAATAAGCATGGGATTTTATGCATCATTTGTAATTGCTATTTTTATTTTTTCGTTTGGTATTTATATGATTTACCGATATGAAATAAGACATATAAAAATTATTAAAAATCAAAACACTATCAAAAAACAGATTGTTCAACCAATACCAGAAGAAACCAAAGAAATTGAAATCACAGAACCTGTAATTTCTGTATCGCGTCCACCGCGTTTGAACTTACCAAAAAACATGGCACAAATTGCAGAACAAAAAAACACATTGCAAAATAAACCTGCAAAAAAAGAATCTGTATCGACAAATCCTTATAACCCGATTATATCTGATATATTTTCAGCATCTGGATATATCGTAAAACAAAATCCTGTTATATCTGGGTTTACACCAAATTTATTTGCAATTGGAAACAATGAAATTGTTTGGGTTGGCGGTGTTGATTGTGATATAGAAAAAATGATATCTGCTTTACAAAAACTGGATTCTGTATTCAAAGAAACCCTTGAAGATATTCCTATAAATATCAGCGGATTTATATTAGACACAATGAATAAATACAATTCAAATAATAATGCATTGATGATTTTTAAATCAATTGATGAATTAAAAGAATTTATTAAACAAAATCCTGCTGATGAAATCACAGAAAACGATCGCGAAAGTTTTGATTCTTATTCTGAATATATTGATACAATCATTCAATACATAAAGAATATATAAAGGACGCACAATAAATGCAATTAAATGAACACAGCGCACAGGAAAGATTATCAATGTTAGGCATGGATGATATGCCAGTAATTTCTTATACACCACAAAAATGCTCGCTTGGGCAAGATTGGTTTAAAAAATATTCTGTGTTACGTCGTGATTTCTTGGAATCTTTGACAGATTCTTTTGAAGAAATTGCTTTTATGAATTTATCCCAAGATGAATTTATAAATCTTGTGATGGGAAAATCTTTGCCTGATAATTTATCAATACGATTTCGTATACCGCTTATTTGGGGCGGCGATTTAGATATATCAAATATGTTTTTATGTTTAACATTTCCACATTCGCATAATCTGGATAGATTTATTATTGAACAAAGTGATGCAAAAACAATATTTTTACCAAATCCAGAAAAGAAAATATATATAACATCACATACTGGTGGTGGTGGCGATGGCGGAAATGCCACATCAGACAGATTAAGCCAAATCGCATCTAATTTTATGTCGGGGCGCGGAAATGAATAAAGAAGAATTTTTATCTTTAATGAAATCACGCGGGGCACAAATTTATCCGTCCCAAGAATTAGCCGCTGTTGCGGTGGCAAACACCAATTTACAGGACATGCGTGCTGCAATGTTGCCAAGATTTTTACAAGATTTTTATACAACTTGTTTTGGTATAACATTGGGGTCTGCGTGTGTTTTCGGTCCAAAAGAAATTGAACGCGCAATGAAATATCCCCTGCCTTCGATAGTTAAAATTAACAAAGATATGATTGGCAATAAAAACCTTTTTGGTAAAACTGTTTTTGGGCGCAACGATTTATTTTGGTTTGCATTTGACACAAATGGGGTTTGTTTTATGCTGGATAATTTAACTTTATCGCCATTGCGCAAATACGAAGATCCTTATCGTGCAATGCTTGATTGTTTAATAGTTGGGAAAATATAAAATGCGTAAAATATCTGTATCTTTGTCGGGACACCAAACCAGTATTTCTATTGAACCAGAATTTTTTGATGTATTGCAACAAATAGCAACCAAACGCAACATATCAATTGCATCAATTATAAAAAACATAGATGAATCGCGTAATCCAGAATCTAATCTTTCTTCTGAAACAAGGATATGGATATTGAAACAAATATTGAAAACATCAAAATAAACGCCATCCACATATCACGACCAATTATTCTGTATGGTGTATTATGTGCGCCCCAAACAAACCCATCCAAACTTCCCGTGTCTCCAACCGGCATCATTGATATAATATTTCCATCTGACCCGACAAATGCACTGATTCCAGAATAATTTGCGCGCACCACAGGCAACCCAGATTCTATCGCATATCTGCGCACCATATCAAGATGTTGGAACACGCCCGGTGTCAAACCAAACCAAGTATCATTTGTTATATTTATAATCGCATCAGGGTTTACGCCATGTGGCACCAGTGAATCTGAAAATATAATTTCATAACAAATTGCTGGAACAAATTTAAAATCACCAATTGTTATTAATTCTTTGCCGTTTCCCTTTGTTAATTGCCCTGGGGTTGGAATAATATCACCCAATGGCCTGTATTCTCCGAATGGAACCAAATGTGATTTACTGTACAGTTTTTTAATAATTCCATTTTTATCTGCAACAACCATTGAATTATATTCATTTCCATTGTTATATGAATTAGCGCCCATAATCACATCTGTATTTAAAACACGCGATAACGGAAACAAATTATCAACAACCATATACGGATATGATGTTTCAGGAAAAACGATTATATCTGGATTTGCACTTTTATCATTTGTTGCCCAAACAAACAAATCGCGTATTTTTTGATTTGCAATATTTTGTGCATCTTGTCTTGACGTTGGAACCTTGTATACGGCGGATTGTGCCGGTTGCACGATTCTGATTAATGGCGATTTCATAACATTGTCAGATAACATCATATTATGATATCCAAAGCAGCATCCCGTTAAAAACAATAAAACAAACATACAAAAAACAAACCAATTTGATGAACACCCTTTCCTGCACAATTCAACAAATGATGCAATCAAACCAATAATAACAAAACTTAATCCAATCGCCCCCCACAAAGACATTGAATTAACAAGCATTGGTATATTCATTGTAATATTTGAAATAGGATTCCACGGAAAGCCCGTTAAAAACCATTCGCGCCCCCATAAAACCAATGTCCAAATTGTTGCAAATAAAATTGCCCTTTGTGCCGGTTTTCTTTGAATATAACGAATTATTGCGAACGGCAAAGAAAGAATGGCCCCACATAATAAACCAATACCTATTAATGCAGGAATTGTCCATATTGCAAATTGTGCAGTTAATTCTGGTATTACATATATAGAATTTAATACCCACCAAAACATAGCAATTCCGTAAAACGCACCAAAAGGAAAAGATAACAAATATGATTTCCAAAAACTTATATGATTATTTTGTTTTGTTATCATATAATACATTGCGCCAATACCAAACAATGAAAGCATCCACAAATAAAATGGCGCAAAACCAAACGATGTTATAACACCAAGAATTGCCGCAACAAAATACCAAGTAAAACTGTTTTCACGAATTTTTATATTCTGTAATCTATAAAACAGATTATGACGGCAACAAGATTCATCGCAAACATTTTCTTCATCTGCATATGGGTTTTTATATCCTAGTTTCTGCAATATTTTTATTTCTTTTGCTTCCATTACTTTGGCTTCGGTGTCCTTTATATGATCATACCCTTGCAAATGCAACATACCATGAACAATCATATGTGCAGTATGTTCTTCAACAGATATGTGGGCCGCGGCTGCTTCGCGTTTAACAGTATCAAGTGATATAAAAATATCACCCAATAAAACATCATCGCCCAATTCAAAAGATAACACATTCGTTGGTTTATCCATGCCACGATATTGTTTATTCAATTTATGTATTTGTTTATCGTTAACCAGTGTGATTGAAACTTCGGCATTCTTGTGTACGGGAAAAACTGCCGCGTTTGCGATTTTTTCAAAATTTATTTTATATTTTTTCTAGTATCTGGTATCTGGTATCGCTTACGCAATT
>CALYRP010000026.1 GCA_945483255.1 uncultured Pseudomonadota bacterium | reverse complement strand
AATTGTTTTTCAACCCCGGCCTTGGTCATCAATGGCAATGCAGCATCTTTGTATTGAACCAATTGTTTACGTGGGGCCTTGCCATACATTTGTTGGAAATAAGCTTTGGCTTCGTCATAAACTTCTTGGCCTTGGACATACATAACATCGTCTTTGTCAGAAATAAAATCACGAACAACACGACGAAGAAGCGAATCTTCGGTATGGATTGTAACAGGCGCCACAGATTCCAATGTTGTTTTACGGATATCATTCCACAAAGAAGTCAAATATTCGTAATCTTTTGTGATATCTTCCGCTGATGCATCTTGGGCGGCAGTTCTTAAAACGACCGTCATGCCCTTTGGTATTTTTAATTCATGCAATATTTCACGCAAACGCGCACGTTCAGATTTGTCTGAAATTTTCTTGGAAATACCATAACTGTTGCGTTTACGGGAATTAGGCATCAAGACCGCAAAACGACCCGCCAACGACAAGAATGTTGTCATTGATGCGCCTTTTTGTCCGCGTTCTTCTTTGACACCTTGGACCAATAAAATTTGCTTTGGTTTGATAACATCTTGGATTTTGAATTCGTGTGCGCGTTTCAATAATTCTTTGTTATCTTCGCCAGCGCTATGATCATCGTATTCGGCGATTTCGTCTTCTTCATCATTTGGATCGTCATCGTCGTCAACGATATTGGCGTGTGCCAATTCCAGCAATTTTTTCTTTTGTTCTGCATTTACCTGGTAATAATCAGGATGGATTTCAGAAAATGGCAAGAAACCATTTTTCCCAGTCCCATAATCAACAAACGCAGCCTGAAGCGACGGTTCAACACGAATAACCTTGGCCAGATAGATATTGCCCTTTATCTGAGGTTTTGTTGTTGTTTCTACGTCAAAATCAGTAACACGATTTGTCGCAGAATCGACCACCACCACCCGTGTTTCTTCTGGATGAACGCCATCCACATAAATCTTTTTTGACATTTATAAATCCTTTTGTGTTGGGGATGTACAAAACAGACATAACCCGTTCCCATGGGGCAATCCCGCCCATGCCAAGGATGCACGCAACGATAACACACAGCGCGACTCGGATTAAAGTAAAAAGTGACATAACAAACACTATCTTACCCCGTTTTATACAACGTTTTTTATGATACCAGACGCGATATCCAAAGGCAAGGTGTTTTATTTCTGAATCTTTGATTTTTTATGCGGAATCTGGATGTGCGGCATTTTTTCTTTGGCTTCCATTAACCATTTTTTCATGCGCGCGCGCAACCAACGTTCATATACAAAGAACAATCCGCCAACCCCAATCAGTGGCAATACATAGTAAATAATTCTGTATGCCAACAGGGCACCGAATATACTGGCCTTGTCAACAGTGTCCGGCAAAGCCACCATAAATATAGATTCAAAAACACCGATACCACCCGGAACCTGGCTGAAAACACCAGCAACGTTTGCTATCACATACAATCCGATAAATACACCAAACGGCATATCTATGAACGGACTGATACAGAAATAAAGAACCATTCCCGCACAAAGGGCATCCGCAATTCCCAAAATTGTTTGGATAATCGCTTCCCATATTGTAGGGATATGGATTTTTATTTCACCAATTCTTATGCTTTTCCCGCTTAACATGGTCGCAATCGTATAATATGCCAATATCACAGACAAACACACGATAAACAACCCGTTTACACCAAATGATGCCCCCACTGAATGCGCGAACATATCATTTGGCACAAGAAAATATCCAATAACCGCAATCGCAGCATAGCCCAGAAAGAAAGTAAAGCCAGAAAACATCAACATTTTGACAATATCAGAACCCGGCACACGCCAACGTGTATATAAACGATATCTTATCGCACCGCCACTTACCACCGCGTGTCCAGCATTGTTTGATATTGCAAACCCCAGCATCCCAGCCAACATCCATTTCCACCAAGACACCTTGCGGCCAACATAATCCAACGCCAGATAATCATAAAAAGACAATGCGATATATCCAAACAAACACGCAACACACGCACCCACCAAATTAACAAATGGTATATGCCATAATGCGCGCGCGATATCCATTAAAGAATAATTACGCAATTGCCAATAAAGCATGCCTGCGGCAAGTATAAAAAAGAAAATTCCGGCATAACTGATAAGTCTTTTAAAAAAACGTTTCGTTTTTACTGACATAATTTATCTCTTGCGGAAAGTATATTAACACCCAAAACAACGAAAAGCAAATTGTTTTATTTTTCTTGTAAAAATCCGCCAGATTGCATTTGCCACTCTGATTTTAATTTACCGTATAAAACAGTACTGTGATGGGTTCCATCCATCCAAGTATTTTCTTCGCGCAAACATCCTTCATATACATAACCATGTTTTTCAGCATGTTTTTGTGTTGCTATGTTCTCTTTATCTGTCCAAATTGTTAGTTTATGCAAATCGTATGTTTCAAAAGCCAATTTTTCTATTGTTGGCAACAACTTATCTATTATACCTTGCCCCCGGGCAGATTTTCTTAACCACCAACCAAGTTCTGCAGTTTGACGACGGGTATAAATACACCCTAGTCCTATTTCTCCTAATAATTCATCGCCTTTGAAAATGCCATACATCGCATATTTACAAAAACCTCTATCTTCATTTTTGTGCTTATATTCTTCCAGAACCTCATTTACATCTTTGTAAAGACCATATTCCATCCAGTATTTAAAACTGTCTGGATCTTCATGAAATATATAAAATATTTGTTTAGCATATTCTTTTGTTGCCGGTATTTGTTTTAATACAAATTCTGCAACTTTTATTTCTGATGGTTTTATTGCATCTATATTCATAATGTATAACCTTTATTTCACGATTTCGTGGAAAATTGTTGCGGGTAATGTGCCGCCTGTAATCTTTGATGACATTGGTTTATTGTCATCACGACCAACCCAAACACCCATAACATAATTTGGTGTCGCACCAACGAACCATGCATCCCTGTTATCATTACTGGTTCCGGTTTTGCCGCCATAAACATTTGGCGCATATGCGCGTTTACCAGTTCCCTTGGTTACAACTTCGTATAACAATTCTTTCATATATTCAACGGTTTGTGGTTGTAAAATCGTGATTTCATCTGACGGATTACGCGAATATATTGTATGATTACTCGCATCTGTGATTTTTATAATTGAATAAGGATGCACGGATTTACCATCGTTCCATATAACCGAATATATCGTGGTTAAATCCAGCAAACTCATTTCCGATGCGCCCAAAACAGTCGAATATTCACGTTTTAAATTATTACCGACCCCTAAACGCGCCGCCATTTTTAACACAGAATCTATACCATATTCTTTGGTTAATTTTAATGGAACAGAATTAACACTTTTTGCAAAAGCCGTTGCCAGGTTTATTCCACCATAATAACGTTCATCATAATTTTTTGGGTTATAATCACCAATTGAAAACGGAGAATCATTGACATAAGATTCCGGTGTCATCCCATTTTCCAGCGCAACCAAATACACAACTGGTTTAAACGCAGACCCTGGTTGACGCAATGCCAATGCACGATTAAATTGTGAAACCCGATAATCATCGCCACCCAACATAGAAAGTATCGCACCATCACGCGCAATTGCAACAACAGCACCCTGATATTCACCAAGATTGTCCAAAACAGATGCGGCAACCCGTTTTTGTAATTGCGCATCCAATGTAGTATACACATATAAATCTTGATTTATTTCACCAATTCGTGATTCAATTTCATCATGAACAAAGTCCGTCCAATAACGATATATATTTTTATTCTGAATTTCACCAGATGGTTTTAATTCTGACGCAGCAATGCGTGCTTGGTCAATTGTAACATAACCCTGTTTTACCATTTCTGTTAACACAACACGCGCACGATTTATATTGCGTTCTGGATTTTTTAATGGACTGTAAGCACTGGGTGCCTTTAACATTGCGGCAATTTGTGCAGATTCTGCCAATGACATTTCGCGCGCGCCATGGCCAAACAACACATTGGATGCCGCATCAATTCCACGCATTCCACCCACCAAAGATATTCTGTTCATATATAAATCAAGGATTTGATTTTTTGTAAATCTGTCTTCCAACCACATGGACAATATTAATTCTTGAATCTTGCGCGACACTTTCTTTTCACGCGAAAGGAATATATTCTTTGCCGTTTGTTGTGTTATTGTAGAACCGCCGGCGGCAAAATGTCCGCGGAATAAATTCAAAAATACCGCACGCAATGTTCCACGATAAGATATTGCACCATGTTCAAAGAATCTTTTGTCTTCGATTGCAACAATTGATTGCCATACATGTGGTGGCAAATTATTAACAGATACTGCCGCACCCATAATGCGTCCATCTGCGCGAATTTCACGTCCATTTCTATCAAGAAACACTATCACTGGTTCACGCGTTTCGTGCAACACAGAATCCAGGGACGGCATTTGTAAAAACACAAATAATATATACAACCCAGTAATTGCGACAAAAATCAGGAAAACATTCACAAAAAAAACAACCAATCGCGATTTAAAAGACCGCGGCTGGTTCTGATTTCTTGTATTTTTTGTCTGTTGCACAATTTCCCCCTATTTAATCGCGTTTTCAAAATCGTTTTCGTCCCAAATTGTTATACCCAATTTTTGTGCATCACTTAATTTAGACCCGGCCGCAACCCCAGCGATAACAATATCTGTTTTTGCAGAAACGCTGCCGCTTACCTTGGCACCGTGTTGTTCCAAGATAGATTTTGCATCATCGCGTGTATATTTTGAAAGTGTTCCCGTCAACACCACACGTTTACCATTTAACAAATTATTTTCTATGATTTTGATTTCTGGGTTTTTGATATTTATATATTGCAACAAATTATCCAACGCAGACATCGAATGTTCATCATGAAAAAACGAAACGATTTCATGTGCCATAACATCCCCAATGCCGTCTATCTGAATTAAGCGTTCGTGTGTGGCATTACGCAATGCATCAAGATTACCAAATTCGCGTGCCAATATTTTCGCAGTAACTTCGCCAACATCGGGTATTCCAATTGCATAAATCAAACGATATAAATCTACATTTTTTGCATTTTCGATTGCATTTTTAAGGTTTGATACAGATTTATCACCAAATCCATCCATATCACGCATTTCATCACCATGTTTATCGATTAAAGTAAAAATATCTGCCGCCTGTTTTATCCAGGACATGTTCGTAAACAATTCGATTTGGCGTGCGCCAATACCATCAATATCAAACGCATGCTTAGATACAAAATGTTCCAATTCACCACGAATTTGTGCCGGACACGAAAGTGAATTCACACACCGCCGCGCAACAGCACCAGATTCTTGAACAACCGCACCACCACATACCGGACAAACAGTTGGAAAAACAAACGGGTGTCCATCGCCATTTTCTGCAACCGCGACAATTTGAGGAATAACATCGCCCGCGCGTTGAACAATGACCTTGTCCCCTATTTTTACGTTTAAACGCGCAATTTCATCTGCATTATGTAATGTTGCACGCGAAACAACAACACCACCGATATTAATAGGTTCCAATTCTGCAACCGGTGTTAAAACCCCGGTTCGCCCGACCTGAACCGTTATGTCATTTAATTTTGTAATTGCGCGCGCGGCCGGAAATTTATATGCAATTTCCCAACGCGGGCTGTTCGCGCGTGAACCCATTTTTTCTTGGACAGCAACAGAATCAACCTTTACAACCAAACCGTCAATATCAAAAGGTATTTCATCCCTGATTAACATAACATCATTATAAATCTTTTGAACATCGTCCACAGACCTGGCGCGATGCGCCCATGCGCGTGTTGTCTTAAATCCCCACGATTCCAGTTTATCAAAATATTCAGATTGACTTTCCCATGTACGTGCCGACAAATCACCATATGTATAACCAAATGCACTTAATTTACGCGATGCAGTTATCGCAGGATTTAATTGACGCAACGAACCCGCCGCCGCGTTACGCGGATTGGCGAATTTTTTATCCGAACTTTCATTTAACGCAATAAAATCTGCACGCGCCATATAAACTTCGCCACGTACCTCTATCACATCAGGGTATTCGCCAGATAATTTCTTTGGAATATCAGGAATAGTTAATAAATTAGCGGTGATATCTTCGCCCTGTATTCCACTGCCCCGGGTAAGCCCACGAACAAACACCCCGTTTTCATAACGCGCAGCAAACGAAAGACCATCAACCTTTAATTCAACAAACAAATCTTTGGATTCTAATTTATCAAACCAATCGCGCACTTCATCTTCATTAAACACATCGGAAATAGACAACATCGGAACTGTGTGTGGATAAGATTTAAATTTTGTCGATACCGCCGCACCAACATGTGTTGAAAAACCGTTCGTTGCCAATTCTGGATATTCTGCTTCGATTTCAAGAACGCGTGATTTCGCATCATCATAAGTCGCATCATCTACAACAGGTTCGTCATTTTGATGATAAGCAATATCCCATGCGTTTAATTTTTTCATTAAATCTGCATGTTCTGCACGAATAAAAAGATCTGCTACTTTTGCCATGTTTCGATTATAGAAAATACAAAAAATTAGTGCAAGTTAAAACCGCCATAAAGGCGGTTTATTTTTATCTTAGAAAGAAAGTTATTGTTGAAACAACACGAACGCGTTTGTTGATTGACTGTCTTTCATTATCAGACCACGCATCAACTTGGTCGCGTGCAGAAACACTGAATGTACCCTGGTTCGCAGTTTTTATTTTACCCAAACTTGCGTTTGCATCTTTGGCAAATTGTTCACCAGCGGCACGCGCATTTTTGGTTGCTTCTTCTATCATTTTAATTTTGATATCGTTAAGCCCGTTAAATACATAAATTGGCCCTGTATAATCTTCGGTTACAGTTACGCCTTGACGCACCAAATCGCCCATCTTGCGTGATACAGAATCGACCAAATTCACAGATTTTGAACGAACCATAACACCAGTTTCGATGACATATCTGTCATTGCTGTCCGCGCCTTGACGTTGTGCATCACTGTATCCGGCATATTTATCACGAACAGTTATACGCAGGTTTTGTAATTCGTTTTCTTCGAACCCATTATCAATCAAAAATTGACGTGTTTTTGCCAAATCTTCATCAATACCAGATTGAACGCGTGCCAAATCAGCACCAACGCGATTGAATTTAATATTCCAAACAGCGGTATCAGCAACAACATCCATTTCTGCCAATCCTTTGACAGTAACAGTACGTGCCGCCAACGATTTATAAACACCATTTCCGATAAAAAAACCACCCAGCGCAACACCAAACGCCATAATTACAACCCAGATTGTTGGTAAATTCTTTAATTTTTCAGATATTTTCATCACTTTCCTCCTGTCTTTTGACAAGGTTATAATAACACTAATAAAAAATAATTCAATTAAAAAAAAACGGACCAGACTGTCCATTTTTTTTATTTAATTTCGCGGGTTTACCACACGAAGTTTTAACGAAGTGTGGTGCATTGTTCCTTAATACACAATAATAAAAATCAAAAAAATTTCGTAAACTTCAATTTTTTCATATTTTTCTAATTGTGTATTTTCGTATTCGCTCGGGCTTTGCCCTGCGCGCCATTCCTGACAAATCGCCTGCGCTGTGCTTGGCTCTTTTACTCATAGTCGAACTGGCGGACACCATTTCTTTAATCTGGTCGCTCGACTTAGTTAAATAAAAAAAATGGACCAGACTGTCCATTTTTTTTATTTAATGGGGCGGGTGACCAGATTCGAACTGGCGACATTCGGTACCACAAACCGACGCTCTAACCAACTGAGCTACACCCGCCATAACTTTTGGGCAAAAACTTGGTGGAGCTGATCAGACTCGAACTGACGACCCCTTGCATGCCATGCAAGTGCTCTACCAACTGAGCTACAACCCCATGCGGAAACTTATTCTATATTTCTTCTTGCAAAAAGTCAAATCATTTTGCTAATCTTTCTTTTAAGAATAATACTAAGGAGTATATTATGGATTATTCAGCACTGAAAACCGAAGTTGAACAAAAGACAGCTCAAACATTAGAAGTTTTACAAAACGAATTTGCAGGATTGCGCACAGGTCGTGCATCTGTACATTTGCTGGATGGCGTAAAAGTCCCTGTTTATGGTTCTGAAATGCCATTGAATCAGGTTGCAACAGTATCTACACCTGACACACAAACATTATCTGTAACAGTATGGGATGCAGCAAACGCACCAGCTGTTGAAAAAGCGATTCGTGATTCAGGTCTTGGGTTAAACCCAATGACTGCGGGTGGTGTTATCCGTTTGAATTTGCCACCATTAACAGAAGAACGTCGTCGCGAATTAACAAAAGTTGCCGGTAAATACGCCGAAGAAGCCAAGATTTCTATGCGTAACATTCGCCAAGATGCAATGTCTAAAATTAAACGCGCGGTAACAGACAAAGAAATTTCCGAAGACGATCAACGCAAATACGAAGAAGATATTCAAAAAGTATTTGATGGTCGCGGATTGGAAGTTGATGCAATGGCTAAACAGAAAGAAGCCGACATTATGTCTGTTTAATTAAAAGGTTAAAATATGTTCAATTTCTTTAAAAAGAAAACTGCTAAATCAGCCACGCTGGTAAAGATACCACAACACATCGCTTTTATTTGTGATGGCAATCGCAGATGGGCTGAACAGCGCGGATTGCCACCATTGATGGGACACAAAGCCGGAATTTCTAATTTTGAAAATTTGGTTGATTGGTTCATCGCGCGTGGTGTTTCAACAATTACTTTCTATATCTTTTCCACAGAAAATTGGAAGCGCAGCAAAGAAGAAGTCCGTTTCTTGATGGATTTGTTTTACACTGAATTAAACAAAAACATGAAACACGCATTGAAAAAAAATCTGCGTTATCGCGTTGTTGGTTCTCGTGAAAAACTGCCTGCGAAATTGGCAAAGCTTTGCGATAAATTGGAAGATGTGTCGGCAGAAAACACAGGCGGAACGGTTGTGTTTGCATTAAATTATGGCGGTCAAGATGAAATCATTAATGCCGTAAATGCCGCAATTGAAAATGGCAAACCGGTTACAAAAGAATCTTTTGAAACGTTTATGGATACCGGGGATTTATTGCCTGTCGATTTGATGGTTCGCACCAGCAATGAAAACAGAATATCCAATTATCTGCTTTGGAAATTGGCATATGCAGAATTGTTATTTGTCCCTGAACATTGGCCAGAATTGGTAAAATCTGAAAAATTATGGCAACATGTTTTGGATGAATATCAAAAACGCGATCGTCGTTTTGGTGGTGGCAAAAAGAAAAATTATTCGGGGAAACAAAAATGAAATTATCTGAATTATCTAACACGGCTTTAAGATTCATATCTGCTGGTGCAATGTTGGCGATATTGGGCATTGTTATTGCATTGGAATATTATGTTCCGTTGCTTCATGCGGTACGTGCGTTGGGTGTTTTAATTATGATTGGTGCAATTTATGAAACAATCAAATGTTTCAAAAATGCGGATTCAGAAACATTTAATAAACATGTGATTTATTTCTTATTGTTTTTTGCATGGTTGGTT
>CALYRP010000025.1 GCA_945483255.1 uncultured Pseudomonadota bacterium | reverse complement strand
ACCATATGCAAGAATATTTTTTGCATTGTTATAAAACAGTGTCGAAAGTGCATCCATTAATTTTCGCTAAAATTGGGAAATTGGTATCAACCGTTCGTGGACTTTCAATTGTGACATCCAACGGTTCATTGCAAATGTTGGGAAAAAACGGTTTTACCACAGGAACATTTGATAATCTGGATATGGATTTGAACCTGGGCGAAAAAGATTCGGACAAATCTTTCCGGGTACGCCGTATTCCAACATGGACCCTTTTGCGAACTGTTTTTTCCCAAGACAACCAACATCAACACAAATTAACATTGGTTGAAATGTGTACAAGATTTATTAATCCATTTATGAATATAATCTTGGCATTGGTTTGTACATTAATTTTATTAAAATCGTCTCTTTTACGCCGTCGTGCATCATCAGCGCCCGCGATTGCTGTACTTGGCATGGCCGCGGTTATGGCATCTTATATGTCAATATCAAATATGGTAACCAGCCTTACTGATTTTGGGTTTGTTGCACTTGGCGTCTTTACATTATTGTTTATATTAATGGGTTTGTTGCTGAAAAAATGAGATATTATGTATTATCTTTATTGACATTGTTTATTATACCGAATTGTTTCGCATTGGATTTCAATGTTAATATGGATGAAGCAAAAACCATCAAAGCAAAAAAAATTGAATACAATGTAAAATCAGAAAAAATCAAAACCACTGGTGATACAGAAATAACAAATACATCTGGGGAAACCGTAAAATCGGATAACTTGGAATATGATATAAAATCTGAATCATTAAAAGCATCTGGTAATACAGAATTGATAAATGCCGCTGGGCAACGTATAAAATCTGATGATTTAACATTAACAAAAGACAAAAAAAATATTGATACAAAAAACATAGAATTATGGTTGGGCAGCCATGTTTACGTCCAGGCAGAAAAAATATCCCGCAAAGACGATATAACCGTTGCAAAATATGCAGATTTTACAGCATGCGAAGGATGTGATTCGTATGGAAGCGCGTGGGATATTCATGCCAATACAGTCATTCATAACGAGACTGCAAAGATGCTTTACTTCCATAATGCATCTTTTTGGGTTTATTATAACAATATACCGATATTTTGGTTACCATATTACGAAATGCCAGACCCAAGTGTAAAATATAAAACAGGTTTCTTGTCACCAAGTTTGAATTCAACAAACGGAATGGGAACCCAAATCAACATACCGTTTTATATAAACATATCTGACAGACATGATTTAACAACAACATTGTCTTATTTAACAAATGAAAACCCATTATTTCAAGCCGAACACAGATTGAATCTGAACCATTCTGAATTTAGAACAAATGCATCTTTTACACGCAATAGCGAATCTGAAAATCGTTGGCACATATTTAATAATGACAAAATCGAACTTGGTGAAAATGCACGTGCTTTTGTATATATTGAAAGAACATCTGATAAAACATATTTACAGAAATATGGATTTTATAATTATCAACCATATCTTGATTCTGGGGCAAAACTTGAATTATTTGGTCAATCCAGTTATGTTGTTGCAGACACCCATATATTCCAAGAATTGCGTGAACCGGGTCGCAATCAAACATACGCATCTGGCAATATTTTGCCAAATATTCGCGGTGTTTATCAATCGGATCCATTTTATAAAGAAACTTATTTAACTTTATCCGGGGATGTGTTGGCGGTATCTGGCGATAATGCAGACAGCCAACGTCTTATTGGCGAAGCGCGCATTATTTCCCCATGGACACTTTGGGGTGGTAACCGTATAACTTTAAGTGCCGCATCGCGATATGATATTTACAATTTTGATAAAATAAAATTACAAGATAACAACGAATTATATTCTGGTGTCAAATCACGTTTCTTGCCAAGTGGTTATGTTGAATGGGGATTGCCACTTTACAGTATTAAAAACGATTGGACATACATAATCGAACCGCGCGCCAGGTTAACTGTTATGCAACATGATGATAAAAATTCTGTGTTCGCATTAAACAATGATTCTGCGGGGCGTTTTTTATCAGACAACACATTGTTTTCAGACAACAGATATTCTGGATACGACGTATGGGAAAACGGCAGTTTTGTTGATTATGGGGCGCGTTGGGCGGCATTTAATAAAAACCATAATATCGAAGTATTCTTGGGTCAAACATACGATATAAACACATCATCTGACAAAGATTTTAATGACAACGGTTTCAGAAATGGCTTTTCTGATTATGTTGGTCGCATTGCTTATTCAAGAAATTATTTCCAAATTGCCAGCCGTTTTCGTGTCGATCGTGAAGATTTTGATTTAAGTCATATTGAAAATTCTTTATATCTTGGTAAAAATGGAAATTATATAACACTTGGGCACATATGGGACACACAACCAATTGACATTTATAGTAACGAAGACAAAGACACACATGAATTTACTGCAGGTGCGGGATTGCGCATTACAAAACGTATAAATGTTCGTGAATCTGTGGTATATAATGCATACGAACATATAATCCAAAGACATTCTGGGGGAATATATTACGAACATCCTTGTTATTATTTTTCACTGGAATATCAACGCGATAATGCAGAAAGAAGAGATTATGTTGGAAACACAACTTTCCAATTTAAATTTGGAATAAGTATTGATGGTAAACATTATTAATTAAAGGAATATTATGAAAAAAATAATTTGTATTTTTACATCATTATTTTTTGGTTTTAATTATGTAAATGCTGCAACAGTTATCGGATCTGTAAACGGAAACCCAATAACTGATTCTGATGTAACCGCACGCACGGAATTAATGTCGCGCCAAGGTAAAACTTCGACAACGAATCGCAAAATGGCTTTTCAAAACATTATTGACGATTATATAAAATTGGATTATGCGGCAAATTATAATGTAAAACCAACTGATAAAGATGCAGATGCAGAATTAAAGAAAATGAATTTGGGTAATTTAAGTGCAACAACAAAATCTATGGCACGTATGGCTGTGCGCGCAGATATCGCATGGAATGTTATAATGGCAAAAACAATTGTTCCAAATATCGAAGTATCACAAAACGATATAAATGAAGCCAAATCAGAAATTGCACGCGAACACGGTTTGCCAATTGAAATAACTATGTTGCGTTTGATTGATATCCCAAATGATATATCAAACAAATTAACAAAACCAAAAAATTGCGATGCAGCAGAAAAGATGGTCGAAGAACTGGGCGGATATCCACAAAAAATAACTGCGCAACAATACGAATTAGCACCAGAAATTCGCGAAAAAACTGCAAATTTACCACTGTTAACATGGTCTAAAAACGAAAACAATACTGTATTTTTGATTTGCAGTAAAAAGAAAGGGCCTGAATATAAAAACCTTGATGAAATAATCAAACAAAACGCAATATATAAAAAGGCTTCGCTTAACAGTGACCAACAATTAAAACAATTGCGTCGCAAAGCCGTGATCATTGTAAACGACGACAGATACAAATTATGAAAACAATACTTTTTAATTTGAACGATTGTGAACTGGAAAAATTTGTGGTTGATTTGGGGCAACCACGTTTTCGCGCAAAACAAATTCGCGAATGGTTAAATCGTGGCGCACCTGATTTCAGTGTTATGAAAAACATTCCGGATGATTTGCGTAAAAAATTATCAGAAATTGCCGAAACATTGCCTGTGAAAATCGTAAAAAAACTAGAAAGCAGCGACAACCAAACGACTAAGTTTTTATTGGAATTGGTGGATGGCGAACAAATTGAATGTGTTTTAATGCGTACCACATACGGTAACAGTGTTTGCGTTTCATCTCAGGCAGGTTGTGCGATGGGATGCAAATTTTGTGCATCAACATTGCTGGGACTTAAACGTAATTTAACTGTGAATGAAATGTATGCCCAGGTTTTAACCGCACAGTGGGAATTACGCGCCGACAGATTCGATAAAAAAGATATTCATCCAAACGGGGATGCAAATAATGGCGATGTTTCACATATTGTTGTTATGGGCACAGGCGAACCATTACAAAATACTGAAAATGTAATCGGGTTTTTGGAACGCGCAAACAGTGAATTAAATATATCATGGCGTCGTATAACTGTTTCAACATGTGGCATTGTCCCTGGAATCGAAGAATTAAATAAATGGGGGCGTCCAATTAATCTGGCAATATCACTGCATGCGCCAACCGATGAATTACGCAGTCAAATTATGCCTATAAATAATCGCTATAAATTAAATACGGTTTTAGATGCTGCTTTTAATTTTTCGGATACACATAATCGCCAATTAATGATTGAATATATATTATTGGGCAAAAAAAATGAAAACGGCGAAACATATATCTATAACGCGACCGAAGAATACGCGAATAAATTGGTTGAATTGATGCGTGGTCATAATGTTATGGTAAATCTTATACCATGGAACGCGGTTGATGAACGCGATTTCGCATCTATTTCTGGGAACGCTGTTCACAGATTCCAGGATATTTTAATCAAAAACGGAATACACACACGAATCAGACGGGAACGGGGGGCGGATATTGGTTCGGCATGTGGACAATTAAGACTTAAAAATGCCAAGGACGCAAAATGAAATTAAGATATATTACATGTTCGGATCCCCGCGAACACAATTCGATAAAATCTATTATTAATCTGGCCAGAATGCAACATGCTGAAATTGCTGTCCAATGCCATCCATCAAAAATGTCGGCTGGTCAACCACGCAATATTTGGTTTAATCAATTATTAAAAGCAGCACAACAAAACAATCGCATACATTTGGCAATTCATATAAACAACGAATGGGCAAACGATATTTGCACACGTGGTAAAATTCCAGAAATTATTTTAAATTGGATAACACCTGAAAAAACACACAATAACCCACTTATTAAACGCGTACAATTAAACATGTCGCAAAATACGGCAAATAATATAAATATCGATGCACTGCGTGGTGTGATGCATGATTTCAGACATACCGAATTCATATTCCAATATAATGATAAAACAAAAGATGCCATTGAAAAATTACATAATTCGCATGCACAATTTTCATTATTGTTTGATGCATCCGGTGGTAATGGCATTACGCCAGATAAATGGCAAAAACCAATATATGCCGAACACCCATGCGGATACAGTGGTGGATTATCCCCAATGAATGTTATGCAAAATTTAAATAAAATCGCATCCCTGGTGGGCAAAGACGAAACTTGGATAGATGCCGAAGGAAAATTAAAATCGTGCACCCTGTTCGAAGAAAAGGCTCTTTTTGACACCAATTTAGCACGGGCATATATCCACCGTGCAAACCTTTGGCAAAAAATGCATTAAAAAAACCGCCAAATGGCGGTTTTTTATTGTTACGAGCCACATATTGTTTGTATTAATTCGTTTGTATATTCTTCTTGTGCTTGGTTTTCTGCATCACGCTGTGCAAATGATATTTTGCAATTATAATAATCTTCATTGCAATCTTTAAAAGTCTTACCAACACACGTATCAGATATACTTCCCCCAGTACCAGCAGTATTAAAACAACTTCCTTGGTCACCAATTTTTATAATATAACTATCTATTTCTTGTTTTTTACTAGCGAATATTTCTTCATATTTTGTTGTTTTATATTTGTTGTAAATTTCTGTATCGTTATCAACAGCCAATTCTTCTGCTTCTGCCATACTTTTTATCATGGTGGCATAACCTTTTTTCCACTTGCTAAATGCCGCCGTTTTAACGTTTCTCGAACAATTTTCAGTTACATTATTAGCAGTTTTCTTTACGGGCTTGTCCGCTGTGCACACAACATCAGAATCAAAATCTTTATATGAACTAACTGTATAGTCATTACCTTTTAATGTTGTATGGAATCCATCTTTACATTTTGTAATAAAACATTCCATTGAATCATCTTCTGCTTTAAGCCAGAACCCCATTTGGGCATTATGCGAATCTAAAAATTCTTGCGAACAAACTTCAAGTTGCGAAACATTTTCTTCTTCCATTTCTTCTGGTATTGGTAAAACACTTACAGAACCGTCTTTACATTGTTCGTATGATTTCATTTTTTTTTGACCACACAAACAAGTCTTTTCCGATGCATTATATTGTCCACCACGTTGTGAACATTCGCCAGCCGCATCGACCAGAACACATTTTCCATTTTTCCATTCATAAAAAGCTTTGGCATTACATTTTGCCAATGTTTCTGCATCCGCATCTTTCTTCGCTTTTTCTTCCTGTAATTTTGCAATTTCGGCCTGGGCAGATTCTATTTCTTTGTTTTTCTTTTCTATTGTTTTTTCATTTGTTTTTATGGTTTTGGCTTCGGCTATATTTGCTGCAACACCAACCGCGGTTAAACCAATTGTTGACACACCAGCAATTTTAAGTCCATTGCTTGCGCCCATACATTTTTCCAATTGTTCCATTTTGCGCTGTTTTTCACGAACCAGTTGTGTATAACGCGCCGATGCACCCAAACACATTGATGGGGCAATTAACAATAACAAAAACGATATAAAATATTTTTTCATTTTATTTCCCCAGCGTTTCTTTTTGTTTGGTTAAATCTTTGATGGTTTCTTTTTGGGATTTAATTTCATCTTTCTGTTCTTTGATTTTTACACCCTGAACCCCAGCGGCAACCCCGGTTGCCACAACGCCGGCACCACCAATTACGGTCGCCGCAATCCAACCTTTTTTGGACTTTTCACATTTAGCAATTTCTTCGTCCAAAATGCGAATATCATTTTCCAACGTTGCAATTGCGCCATCTTCATCAAAATCTTCGACAGATATGCCCGCTTGTTCGGCAAACCTGTTTTGTGTATTATTTTTAATATTTATCGCCGCATTGGCATTAAAAACACATGCAAACATCAAAAAGGATGTTAAAAATATATTTTTCACAGAAAATCTCCCTGCTGTTTTCCCTGAATTATATCATAATCTTGAAGTGCGCACAACATACAAAATAAAAACCGGGACATGCCCGGTTTTAATCTTGGTGGGTGTTAAGGGACTCAAACCCCTGACCCTCTCGGTGTAAACGAGATGCTCTAATCAACTGAGCTAAACACCCAAAGCGATAGATATATTACAGTATTTTTTTTATTTGTCCAGTATTTTTTACTAATCCATCGAACCTGTTACTTCGTTCATTACTTTTTGGATAAGTGTATCCGCTTTTGCTTTTGCATCTTTGTATGCATCAGTAACCGCAATCGACAACGCATTTGCCCCCATATCCAGCGCAGATGGTTGCACAACAACAGATAACACATCATATTTCCCGGTCATTGTAACAACAACATTACCATTGGCACCTATTCCGCGCACTTGTTGTTGTGACAAAGAATTTTGTGCAGCAGATATTTTTGTTTGCAAATCTGCGGCCTGGGCCATCAATTGTTCCATATCCATTTTTGTTCCTTTCATTAAAAATAACCTCGGGCGAACACCCGAGGTGTTTATTAATTATTTGGTTTCTTTACCGGTTTTTTGATCAATACCGACCATAGATAAACGTGTTTTACCGCGTTTATCTGTTCCCAGGTATTTTACAAAAACTTTGTCGCCAACTTTGATTTTAGCATCTTCGATTTTTTCTAATCTTTCACCTGTGATTTCAGAAATATGAACCAAAGATTCAAAATTTTTCAAAATTTTGACGAACAAGCCGAAATCTTTGATACCAGAAACTTCGCCAGCATAAATTTCGCCAACTTCTGGTTCAGCAACGATTTCTTTGATACGATGAATTGCTTCTTCGGCATCGTCTTTATCCGCAGCCATGATTTTTATGCTGCCATCGTCTTCCAATTCGATTTGTGTATTGGTTTCGCGTGTCAAAGCTTGAATTACGGAACCGCCTTTGCCAATAACATCACGAACTTTGTCTGGATCGATTTTCATTGTGTATGCTTGTGGTGCATATTCAGACAAAGATGTTCTTGGCTTTTTGATTGCTTTTTCGATTTTACCAAGGATGTGCATACGGCCATCTTTTGCTTGGGCCAAAGCATGTTCCATGATTTCGAATGTAATGGATGTGATTTTAATATCCATTTGCAATGCGGTGATACCTTGGTCTGTACCAGTTACCTTGAAGTCCATATCGCCAAGGTGGTCTTCGTCACCCAAAATATCAGTCAAGATTGCATAATCATCGCCTTCTTTGATTAATCCCATTGCGATACCTGCAACTGGACGTTTCATTGGAACGCCACCGTCCATCATCGCCAATGTTGCGCCACATGTTGTCGCCATCGAAGATGAACCATTTGATTCCAAAATATCGCTGCAAATACGAATTACATAATCAAATTCGCTGCGACTTGGGACCATTGGATGAACCGCGCGCCATGCCAAATTACCATGCCCCAATTCACGACGACCTGGGGATTTTAATCCTTTGGCTTCGCCAACTGAATATCCAGGGAAGTTATAATTCAAGATAAAGTCGCGTTCGCTGTCGCCATCCAAAGATTCAATTGGTAACGCGTCTTTGCCACCGCCCAATGTCAAAGATACAAGGGCTTGGGTTTCACCACGTGTAAACAATGCAGATCCATGTGCGCGTGGCAATACACCCAATTCAATTTCAATTGGACGCACAGTTTTTGTATCACGGCCATCAATACGTGGTTTGCCTGCCAAAATATTTCCACGCATAATACGTGCAGTAATATTTTCAACAATTTCATCAGCAAATGATTCCAATGTTGATGTCGCAGTTGTTGTGTCTGGGAACAATTCTGCGATACGCGCCTTTGCTTTTGCATGTATTTCAGACAATGTATCCAAACGAACCAATTTTTCTTTGATTAACAATGCATCTGTGATTTCGCCAGCAAATTGTTCAAAGTCTTTTTCCATCACAACATATTCTTCGCTGTGTTCTGGGATTGCCCATGGTTCTTTGCCCGCCTTTTTAACAAATTCGTTAATTGCCTTGATAACAGTTTGTTGTTGATCAAAACCGAATTTCACAGCGCCTAATGTTGTTTTTTCATCCAATTCGCCAATTTCAGATTCAACCATCAACACACCGTCTTTGGTAGCAGCAACAACCAAATCCATTTGTGAATTTTCAATATCTTTTTTAGATGGATTCAAAACATATTTACCATCCATGTATCCAACACGTGCGGCACCAATAGGACCAGCGAATGGAACACCAGAAATTGCCAACGCGGCACTTGATGCAATCATAGCCAAAATATCAGGTTGGTTTTTCTTGTCATAAGAAAACACCTGGGCAATGATTTGAACTTTGTTTTTAAATGTTTCTGGGAACAACGGACGAATTGGACGGTCAATCAAACGTGCAATCAATGTTTCTGCAACGCTGGCTTTGCCTTCGCGACGATCACGCGAACCTGGGATACGACCGCTTGACGCATATTTTTCTTGATAATCAACAGTCAAAGGAAAGAAATCTTGACCTTCTACTGCTGTTTTTTCAGCACACACAGTTGCCAAAACCATTGTGCCACCCATTGTTGCCATAACGGCACCAGTTGCTTGTTTTGCGAAACGACCTGTTTCCAAAATAACCTTTTCATCACCGTATTGGAATTCAACGGTAACAGGATTATTCAAAACATGTTTTTCGCCTTTTTTGAATATACCTAACATATATTTTCTCCATTTTTTAAGTCTGTTTATCTGTGCAGAGAAAAATCATTCGTTTTTGTATTCTTTGTTCAAATACAAGAAAGAATAATTTC